>CAMTWS010000149.1:0-30219 GCA_947085485.1 uncultured Prolixibacteraceae bacterium | reverse complement strand
CGGAGCTTATGCATCGTGGGCAGGAGAAAAAACCCACCAGTACATCGTTTGGAACATCAAAGAAGGGATGACGCGGGCGGGACAGTGGTATCTTGACAGAACCAACCGGAAAATTGTGTACTGGCCCTTTTCTTATGAAAACTGGGTTCGTTACCCATTGAAAACTGGCCCACATTTCCGGTGGCATCGGGGAATTTGGCGTAAAACGCATATTTACTGCGGCCAAGTGGTTCGCGGAAAAGCTGGTTGAGTGTTTTGCTGAATTCTTCACGGCCGCCCATCAATCCAATCAATCCGTGTATATCATGCTGAACGTGCCACTGGTAGGTGTAGGCATTGTTTTCATCGTAGTAGTCGCGCCCACCGGGACCACCATCAAATTTCGGATCAATATTCAGCCATTCTCCTTTTTCATTTTTCGGCCACATCAGTTTGGTTTCGGGGCGGTACAGGTTGCGGTAATTGGCTGCCTGTATATTGAAATATTTGTAATCTTCATCCTTGCCCAGTTCTTTTGCCATTTGCCCAAGCGCCCAGTCGTCGTAACTATGCGCCAGCGTGATGGCTACACTCTGGCGTTTTTCGAACCCGTGAACTTCGGGGTAAGTTTCAGTTTCGCCGGGTGCCAGTGCCGGGAAAAATCCCTTTTCACGGTAAAAAACATCGAGCGGAGTTTTCGGGCCATTTCGCCAGGGTAACATGGTGGCGTCGGTGGCATTCTTTTTTATTCCTTCGTAGGCTTTTTGAATATCATAATCGCGCAAATTTTTACGGTATGCATCCAGAAAAACGATGGTGGAGTGAAAGCCGTGCATGGCGGGATTGTCCATGAAAAGCAACGGAAACTGTGGCATCCATCCGCTCTGTTCATACATTTTTACATACGACCAGAGCATATCGTTTTCCTTTTTTGTGTCGATAATCATCCGCAACGGGTGGTGCAAGAGGTAAGTATCCCAAACCCAGTCGTCAACATAAAAATCACGCTCCGATTCGTGAACCTGGTGGTCGTATGCGCTGTAATATTTGCCGTCCTCGGTAATGTTTATCATGCGTTCGTAAGTTCGGTAAAGCGCGGTGTAGAAACTTCGTTTTTGTGCTTCGGTGCCGCCTTTTACCTGTATTTTACCCAATGCGTCTTCCCAGGTAGCTTTTCCTTTGTCAGCTATTTTTTCAAAATCCCAGTCAGCAATCTCGCTGTGTAGGTTTTTTTCAGCCTGTTCGGCGCTGATAAACGAAATGGCATACTTAAACTGAACCACCTTCTTTTTACTTTCACTGAAATCAAACCACGCAATAGGTTTGCCTACGGGTTGTTCCGGCGTTCCGTTGTCTTCAATTAAAACTTTTGGTTCAATATCGAATTCGCCAAAAACAAAGGCTTTCATTCCTTCAAATTCCTCAGTTCCGGTGAATGTTTTTTCTGAAATCACATTCCATTCGCCCATATTTTTCAGGTTAAACCGCAATCGTTTTTCACCATTTTCGGGAAATGTAAATCGGAAATATCCACTCTTCGCAGCAGGTGCAAAATCGGTTGTAATCTCTTCATCAATCAGGTAAGTCGAAAAGAAAAAAGGCCTTGTCACTTCCAATTGGTGGTCATAAGTCTGGCGTGATTTCCATGTTCCGTTTTCAGGATTACCAGTACCGGGCAAAACGCCGAACAACTCACCGTTGCGGTGCGATGCCATTGTGAGCGGGAAAAAGGTAATTTGGTCATCCATATAATCGGCCCTCACCGGATGCATTCGGATTGACTGGTTGGGTAATTGAACCGTTGGCCGGGTGGGTTGCAACAGAATTCCCACATTTCCAATGGTTGGATCAACGTATTGCGTTAGCGATTCGGGTTGTTCTTTGGTTTGGCAGGAAACAACCAGGAGTAAAACTGCCGCAAAGATGATTTTGATTTGAGTTTTCATAAAATGTTTATTTTCTCTCCTCAAACCGTTTCATGATTTCCCGCCAGGTAGTCATTTCAATATCATTGTCTTTGAAAAACTGCAAAATCACCGGGTCCGAAAACATTTCGGCTTCCCAGATTCTTTGCTGCCATGAGCCTGTGATGCTTTTCAGGTTGTCGGTAGCGATGGACGGGTGAAAAATAATTTCAGTCAAACCCGGGTTAAGCGATTTAACCAGTATCATAAAATTGGCGAGTTTATCAACGTAACTCTTTCCATCGGGAACACTGGTGAAATTGTCCAGTTTTGGCAGTGGATAATTTTCGAGGTATTGAATCATCTCGTCGTTAATAGGATAACCGGCAGCCCGGTAATGTTCGGCTACTTCCTTGTTCGACAGGTCGATGGCGTTGGCCGGGATGTTATATTTCACTGCGGTTTCAAAAAATACTTTTGCAAAATCCGGCGAGCCGTAAAGTGTGCCCATGTGCGTGTCGATGTGGGTGGGTTTGTATCCCATTTTCAGCATTTTATCAATTTGGGCATGGATTTCGGTTTCCACTTCTTTTGGGGTTGCATTCTGAACCACTTCTTTAACACTTCTCCACATTTTCCCTTCTTTGTCAATCAATCCGGGAACTTTGGCAGGGTCGGTAATTGTCGGCCACCGATAGTTTTTCCATTCGCTGGTTAATGTCAGATGAACGCCAACATCGGCAGAGGGATGTTTTTTTGCCCATTCCACCATTTCTTCGGCATTGGGGCATGGCATCATCACGGCGGCCGACTGAACATGGTCTTTTAGTGAATAACTCCATACCGCAATGTTGGCTTCCTCGCACATTCCGGCATCATCGGAGTGCAGCAATATTATTTTTTTCCCTTTTGGGAAACCAAGTTTTTCGGCGTTGGTAACTTTTTCCTGGGCGTGAACCCGGAAAATGCCTGAAACTAAAATCATAAGAACGATTAAAGTCAGTGCAGATAAACTCCTAAAGCTGTTGGTTGAGTCTGTTTTCATTGGATTTATTTTTTATTGTTTTGATGAATTTTTCAGGTAATAAAAATGGCCGTCTTCGGCGCCGATGAGCAAATCGGGGATGCCGTTTTTGTCCCAGTCAACAATTGTTGGTGAAGTTGAATGGCCTGCAAGAACGGTTTTGGATAATGGCCCCAAATCTTCCAGAATGGTTAATCCATTTTTGGTTCCTTTATTCCGAAGGAAAGTAACATTAACACTGTTTACTATCAAATCCGGCAAACCATCGCGGTCCCAGTCGGTGATGCAGAATTTTCTTCGTCCCGAACCACCGGCTTCTCGGGTGTTTAACCTGAGCAGTCCTTTGTCATCGTTTTCAAACTGGTTGGTGAAATCGCTGTTTTCTTCGGCGGTAAAAATTCTCTGACCGGGTTTTAGTTTGAGTTTCCCGTTTTCGGTAAAACGCTCCCAGAAACACAAATATCCTTCGTGGTCGAGCATGATTATATCCATTAATCCATCGCCATTCCAGTCGGCTACAGTAAGTGTAGTGTAACCCCACTTTTTCTCGGCAGGCCCCTGTATCGAACCGTTTTCTCCAGCCTGAATCAGGATTGTTTCTCCATCGGCCTCAAGATAAACTGGTTTAGCCCAGCACGGATTTTCACCGCCACCAAGGTTTTCGATAAATCCGATGTAACCCGCGGTATTCCCGCAAATCAGGTCTTCATCACCATCGTCGTCCCAATCAACACTAAAAGGAGTAACGAGTGCCCCAAATTTCAGATACTGTGGTTCCTGCTGAAGATAAACCGGATTCCTGAAAACAGGTCCGTCTGCATCCTTCTTTCCGGTATTTTCAACCCAGGTCAGTCGGTCGAGGAATTCGCCTAAAACAATATCGAGGTCGCCGTCCCCATCAAAATCTTCGAAAAACGAACCTGAAATGCTAAAGTTATCAATGGGCTTTCCCCCGGCAATGATTTGTTTTGGATTTTCAAATACTCCGGATTTGGTTTGTTCAATTAGGTAAACCGTTCCGTGCAATGGTCCGTTTGTCCAAACACCCTTTTCGTTAAATGCATTGTCCCACCCGTAATCTGTCCAGTCGTCTATGGCAATTACGATATCCAAATCGCCATCGTTTTCATAATCGACATAACGCCAAAGATTAAATCGGGGTTTTTTCAGAATACTTTTGTAGAAGTCTTCTTTAAATAAAGTATCCTGATTTTGGTAATATGAAGCGAGAAAATCAGGATAAGCCACTCCCGGAGTTGTTGCGATATATCGGCCTTTCCAAGGAAATATCTGCAGGTTTCGCTGACTTTCGGCCAGCTTTACTGGTGATTTTAATACTGGATTTTTTCCTCCTGTTGTATTTTCGAAAAGCCACAATCCGTTAAATGGTTTGTCTGGGCAATTTACAAGTAAATCAAGGTCGCCGTCATTGTCGTAATCAACGGAGAATGGCCATGCCCAAAGGCCAACACCCAAATCAACAGATTGCAATTCCGGATTATTATATTTTATTCGGATAAGTTCATTTGAATTATTTTGTGCAAAACCAAACATGAACCACAGCATGGGGAAGATTGTCAAGAATTTTCTCATTATGCTTTATTTTAAAATAGCCGCCAAGGCACAAAAGCTCACGAAGGATTTATTTGTAATTCTTAGTTTTTTAGTGACTTTGTGGCAAAAAAATCAGTAGTCAGTTTGTTTATATTTGTTCCATTTCCTGTAAAAACAAGATTCATTGTTTTGGCCATTCTCCCTTTATAATAGCTTTTGTTGTAAGTTTTGAAAGGTCAATCACCACATGTTTAATCAATTTCCGGTTCCAGGTGTAAGTGATGTGAACCATGCCATCACTGGTTTGAATTACAGCCGGATATGAATATTCGCCGTCTTTTTCAGGTTCGTTTTCGAGCAATACTGCTGCTTTCCAGTTGATTCCGTCTTCCGAAATGGCCATGTTTAATATGTTGCGGTCACCCCAGGTTTCATCGGGATTAATGTGATTGTAAACCAAAACGTGCCTGCTATCTTTCAAAGTAACGGCATCGGTGCCCGAGTTTGGATTTGGCAAATCAATCGGTTCCAGTTTACTCCAGCTTTTTCCGTTGTCGGTTGACCATGCAGAAAGAATGTATTTGTCTTTGCTTCGGCACAAAATCTGGAGTTTTCCTCCGGGATGTCTTAAAATGCTGGGTTGAATGGCAGATAATTCTTTGCCGTCATTAATGGCTTCGGTTCGTTCCCAGGTAAGTCCGCGGTCGGCTGTAAATTCCATGTGAACCCGCCAGCCGTTATCTTCTGAACTTGTTGGGCAAATCAATTCGCCGTTGGGTAAAAGTTCAGGTTTATTTTTGATGGGGCCGGCAATTCCTTCGGGCAATCGCACTGGCCGCGACCATGTTTTTCCGTTGTCAGCCGAAGTAACGTATTTTCCCCACCAGGTGCTGGGGCTGGGACCTTCTTTGTAAAACAGCATAATTTCGTCGCCATAATTAAAAAGTACCGGGTTCCAGGTTGGGTAACGCAGCGTTTTATGCTGAATTCCGTTGGCCACCTCAACCGGAATTGTCCACTTTCCTTTCTCGAACCTGCTCACCCAAATGCCCACATCCGGATGTCTTTCGTAAGTGCCGCCAAACCAGGCTGCAATCAATCCGTTTTTTGTTTCGGCGATGGTTGATGCATGGCAACCGGGAAATTTTACATCTTCGGAATTGTAAACAAATTCCGATTTTGCGACTGCACTTTCACCTGTAAAAGGTTTTTGAGCGGTTACTGCGACTGAAATAAAAACAGTGAAGAATAGTTGGTAAAACTTCATAACTAAATTTTTTAAAGGTTTAAATGGTTTTATGTTTTTTCACCGGGAAAAGTTTCAATACAACAAAACCGACGAGAAAAATAACAAGAGTGCCTATTACGATGGTCAGGTTGCTGTGGAACGGACTTTTAAATGCCAGTAAATTACCTTCGGTAAAATACAGCGGCGATAAACTCATCCAGATAATTACAAGAGCGCCAACAATTACACCTACTGCTGCATCAATATTTCTTACACTTTTCGATAGAAATGCCAGCAAAAAAAGCCCAAGCATTCCGCCGCTGAAAATCGAAGCCAGCGACCACCATGCATCCAAAACACTTTCAACACCAACCAGCGAAAGGGCGATGATAATACCGAGCGTGCCAAAAATGACCGATGAAATGTAAAGCACTTTCATTGATGATTTTTCGGTCGCATTTTTCATGTAGCGCAAATAATAATCTGATAAAATTATGGTTGCGGTGCTGTTCACGCTGGTGGAAACTGTGCTCATTCCGGCTGCAAAGATTGCGGCAATTAGCAGCCCTGTTATTCCAACAGGTAATCCGTTTACAATAAAATGAGGAAAAACTTTATCTCCTGCGCCTGTAGCATTTAATTCAGCCAGCAGTAAATTGGGTTGTGCTGTGTAATATGAAAAAAGAGCGGTGCCGATGTAAAAGAATATTAATGAAACCGGCAAATAAAGTAAAGCTCCAAACAAAGCCGATGATTTTGCTTTTTTCAGCGAACTGGTGGTCATATATCGTTGCACAAAATTCTGGTCGATGCCATAGTTCTGAAGGTTGATAAACAAACCATAAATCAGAACCACCCAAAAAGTAGAGTCGCTGATACTGGCGCCAAAACTGCCCAAACTGAATTTATGATTTGCCGAAGCAATTTCAAAAACCTGGGCGGGACCTTCGGGCATCGAAAAAGTTAATACTAAGGCACAGGTCAGCGCTCCAACTATCAACACAATCCCCTGAACGGCATCAGTCCAGACTACTGCCTGAATGCCGCCCAACATTGAATAAGCAGTTACCGCAATTCCTGTAATTATGATGATTGTTTTTATGTTCCATCCAAATAGTGCATTTAGTGGAAGTGCAAGCAAAAGCAGGATAGCCCCGGTGCGCATCATTTGAGTTAAAATATAGCAAACCGAAGCATAAATGCGTGCCCAGGATCCAAACCTGACTTCGAGATAATTATACGCCGAAATACTGCCTAATCCACGGTAAAGCGGCACAAAAAACTTTACAGCCATAATTGCAGCTATTGGAATGGCAAAGCTAAAAACCAGTGCATTCCAATTCGAAACATAGGCTTTTCCGGGGAGCGCCAAAAAACTGATACTGCTTACAAATGTGGCAAAAATCGACATGCCAACCACCCACGAAGGCAGCTTTCCACCGCCGGATGTAAACTGATCGGATGTTTTGTTTTTAAAGTAAAAACTTGCGCCAAACAATACATTTCCCAATGTAATGATGATAAAAACAACAAGATCAGCTACCGGTAAATTCATTTTTCAGGTTTTTAATTGATTTGTGTGAACCGGTTCCAAAATACTCAATTCTTTCAGATTTTGTTTAATTAGGTTGGTTTTTACATTATCGAACTGGTGAAACGGCATGGCAACAAAGTCGCTGCAAATGCCCAATGCCGAAAGGGCACTTTTAATGGTTTTAATGTATTTTGATGAGTGTGCGCCGACATTGTATATTTTTTCTTCGATTTCAACCATTTTACCTCTCAGATAATCAATTTTTTCAGTATCACCTTTAACCGAAGCATCATAAAGTTCTACAAAAAACGCAGGGAAAATATTAGCACCGCCAGGTACAGCCCCATGTCCTCCGTTTTTGATGGTTTCAGGAATAAACATTTCAGTGCCGGCAATCACGGCAAATTCAGGGGAATCTTTAAATTCTTCGATTAACGACATCAGGTAAGGCAGGTTTCCCGAACTGTCTTTTATTCCAATGGCGCCCAGTTCTTTGGCTTTTCTGACCGTATTGACAGACATGTGCATTTTGGTACACGAAGGCATGTTGTACATCATAAAAGGTAACGGTAACTGAGGCACAAGTTCTTCGAGATATGCCAAAAATTCGTTCTGTGAAATGGGCAAATAGTAAGGCGATGAGATAACCAGGGCATCGGCACCGGCATCTTTCGATGTTTCTGCAATTTCGAGCGAACCCTGAAGACAGGTGTCTGTAATACCAACAACTACAGGTACTTTTTTGCCCACAAATTCGCAGGCCCGATAAATAAATTCCTTACGAAGGTTGTAATCGAGGTTCGTGGCTTCACCGGTGGTGCCAAGCAAAAATACTCCGTAAACGCCGCCGCCTAAAATATGGTCAATCAGGTTTTTTAACCCACGAATATCCAGTTCAGTGTTACTGAGCAGTGGTGTTACAATGGGTGGAATTATTCCGGTTAATGGTAATTTCATAATATATTATGTCTAATAATGTTTAACTGACTTCAAAACCGTTAAACAAAGGAAATCCAATGCGGAGCAAAATGCTTATTGTATATTGGTTTTTTTACATTGAATTTTGACCGTCTGTTTGGAATTTCCTTTTATATTTGTTCGGAAAGGTTAAAAAAAATGTATCATGGAGTTTGTATATGAGAAAATATTTGTTCCCAACAAACATTCGTTTATTACCCGCCAGTTAAAGATGGATCCTCATTCAGAGAAGATTCACTCGCACAAAAATTACGAGTTGAATCTGATCACATCGGGTTCAGGCAGACGGATTGTGGGTAACCACATTTCGAGTTACACTCCGGGTGATTTGGTATTGCTGGGGCCAAATATATCGCACTGCTGGGAAGTGCTTGAATTCAATTTGGACCATGAGCCTGAATGTATTGTAACTCATTTCTATGAAAATATCATTAGCTCCGATTTCTTTAAAATACCTGAACTGGAGGAAGTAATGGAACTCTTGAAACTGGCCGACAGCGGAATACTGTTCCGTGGACCTAAAACGGAAAAAGTAGCTGCCACCCTCCGTAAAATGGTTGATTTAAAAGGCCTTGAAAGATACATAGAACTGCTTAAAGTATTCAACCTTTTACTTAAAATCGAAGACCGCGAATTTCTCGCGCTGCCTTCAGCAATGCCAAGTTCGTATGACAAGGACCGCGAACAGATTGACAAAATTTATGAATACGTTTTTCAGAACATTCAGGAAGGTATTAACCTTAAAGAAGCATCGAAACTGGTATTTATGGAGCCAAGTTCGTTTTGCAGGTATTTTAAAAAGAAAACCGGGCAAACTTTCATGGATTACGTAAAAAGTGTCAGGATTGGGATTGCCGCCAAACTGCTTTCTGAGTCCGACAAACCCATTACCCACATTTGTTACGAGTGCGGATATAACAACCTCGCCAATTTCAATTACTACTTTAAAATTATCATGAATAAAACCCCTTCGGAATACCGGAAGGATTTCAGGTAAAATAATATCACATTCTGCCAACAAATTTGTTGCTAAAACGATTTTTCATTCGTTATTTTGGTGGAATCTTGATTTTTGCAATAAATGAAAAAACCACAAGCTGTAATATTCGATATGGATGGGGTTTTGGTCGATACCGAGCCATTCCATGTACAAACCGAAAAACGGATGTTTCGGAAAATGAACCTTGAAATTTCTGATGAAGAACATGCCGGTTACATGGGTACTGCCACCGATGTAATGTGGAAACAAATCTTCAGCAAAAGAAACCTTACTCTTGATATCGCAGAAATGACTGAACGTACAATTCAGGAAGGTTTGCCATATTTTTATTCTTTGGAAAAGATTGAACCAATGCCCGGTTTGGTTGACCTGCTTGAGAAACTCAAATCGAAAAATTTCCCGATGGCAGTTGCATCTTCTTCAGATAATGAAACAATCAGGGTGATTCTCGAAAAATCGGGATTGAGAAAATATTTCCGTTACGCGGTGAGTAGCAGCGAAGTTGGCAAAAGCAAACCCGAGCCCGATGTTTTTTTACATGCCGCTAAACTGCTTGGAGTTGAGCCCGAAAACTGTGTTGTTTTCGAAGACTCAAAAAATGGAATTAAGGCTGCAAAGGCTGCCGGAATGTTCTGCATTGCATACAGCGGAGCAAATTCGGGCGAGCAGGACAGAAGCCTGGCTGATTACCATATCAATAATTATAATGAACTTGAAAAAACAGGTTTAAATTGGATTTAGAAAGTTGACATGGCAAATAATACATTACTTGAAAAACTGAAAAACGGGAAAGAAGTTGTACCGGATGAATAACGGTTTCTGCCGGAAAGTGCAAAATCGTTACTTGGAAAAACCATGTTATCTGCCCCGGTCATTGCTCCTGCCAATTTTATTATAAGATGAAAATAGTTCTAAAAGCGAATTTTATCCCACATAAATCAAGCAGATAATCTTTTTTTGTAATTTGGCTAAACCAATTTAACAATTAATCTTTAAGATTTTAAATAACATCAGGAATTCAAAATGAAAACAAATCAAATTCTGGCCGAATTGCTAAATCGCTATACTGACTTAACCCCTCTGAAAGGCGCTATTTTAAAGGCTGCAACAGAAATAACCGGCGCCTACAGGAATGGCGGGAAAGTATTGGTTTGCGGAAATGGCGGAAGCTGTTCCGATGCCGATCATATTGTGGGAGAACTGATGAAAAGTTTCGAAGGTCACCGGCCGCTTGCAGAGGAACTTCAGAACGAACTTGTCCGTCATTCGTCTGAAACCGGTAAGATGTTAGCTGAAAAACTGCAACAGGGGCTTCCGGCCATATCGCTTACTGCACACAATGCACTTATTACTGCAATTGCCAACGATATCGGAGGCGAAATGATTTTTGCACAACAAGTAACAGGACTTGGAAACCAAGGTGATGTGCTGATTGGACTAAGCACCTCGGGCAACTCACAAAATGTAATCGATGCAATGATTGTGGCCAAAGCCAAAGGTCTGACAACCATCGGTTTTACTGGTGAATCGGGTGGGAAGATGAAAGAGTGGTGCGATATCCTGATTAACGTTCCCGAAACCCGTACTGCATTTGTGCAGGAACTTCATTTGCCTGTTTATCATGTGGTTTGTATGATGGTTGAAAAAGAAATATTCGGATAAAAATTCAGATACATGAAAAAAGAACTTCTTGAAAAAATTATCGAAGATATCAAATCAGTAAAGATTGCTGTTTTGGGCGATTTTTGTCTCGATGCCTACTGGTTTATCGACGAATCAAAGAGTGAAATTTCTATTGAAACCGGGCAAATGACCCGCCCTGTCAGGCAACAGCGATATTCACTGGGAGGCGCCGGAAACGTGACCAACAACCTTACGGCAATGGGTGTAAAGGATATCAGGGCATTTGGTGTGTTGGGCCCCGATCCGTTTGGAACTGAAATGGTGAAAGTAATGCATGAAAACGGCATCAATCCCGAAAACCTGCTCATTCAGGAAAAACACTGGTCAACCCATGTTTACACAAAACCTTATGTTGGCGATGTGGAACAGGGACGCATTGATTTTGGAAACTTCAACCAGCTTTCAAAAAAAACTGCCGACAAGCTGATTCAAAACCTGTCGAATGCTATACCGGAGGTTGATATCATCATCATCAACCAGCAGGTGCTTTCCGGAATTCATACCGAATATTTCAGGAATCAACTGGTTAAAGTCATAAAGAGTTTTCCCGACAAGGTTTTTATTGCTGATAGCCGCAATTACAGTGGGGCGTACCAGGGAGCTTACCGTAAAATGAACGACACCGAAGCTGCTATTTTGGGAGGTTTCAAAAAGGATACAAACGATGTTGTTTTGTATTTGGAAGTGAAGGAAGCCGCTATGAACTTGTTTAAAAGATTTGGAAAACCGCTGTTTATTACCCGTGGTGCGCGAGGTTCGTTAATAGTGAATGAGAATGGAATTACTGATATTCATGGATTGATGATTATTTCGAAAGTTGATCCGGTGGGCGCCGGAGACAGCTATCTTGCAGGGGCAGCATCAGTGCTGGCTGCGGGTTACAGCATGGAATTGGCTGCTGAATTCGGGTCGTATGTGGCTGGTGTTACCGTTCAAAAACTTTTTATGACTGGTACCGCAAGTCCCGGGGAAATTCTGAATATTGGCACCGACCCCGATTTTGTTTACAGCCCCGAACTGGCTGAGGATATCCGTCATGCAAAATACTGGAATCAAACCGAGATTGAGATTATTAACGAATGGAAACAGCCACTGAACATTAAACACGCCATTTTCGACCACGACGGAACCATCTCAACTTTGCGCGAAGGCTGGGAGCACATTATGCAACCCATGATGATGAAAGCCATTCTTGGAAAACAATTCCAGGTTGCCGACGAAGCTTTGTACCACAAGGTATATTCGCGGGTGGTCGATTTCATCGATAAAACCACTGGAATACAGACATTGGTGCAAATGAAGGGGCTTATTGACCTCGTTAAGGAATTCGGAATGGTGCCTGCCGACCAGATTCTCGATGAATTTGGTTACAAGCAGATTTACAACGATGAACTTCTTAAAATGGTGAAAGTGCGTGAGGCAAAACTTTCGCGCGGAGAACTTTCGCTGGAAGATTTCACGCTGAAAAATGCCGTTTTGTTGCTCGAAAAATTGTACAAAGCCGGGGTGAAATTGTACCTTGCCAGCGGGACAGATGAGGAAGATGTGAAAAATGAAGCACGGATTCTGGGTTACGATTATCTTTTTGAAGGAGGAATTTACGGCGCCGTGGGCGATGTATCAAAGGAAGTAAAGAAAATAGTTCTCGACAGGATTTTGGACACCATCGGTAATTCAGGGAACGGACAGGTGGCTGCTTTTGGCGATGGCCCTGTTGAAATTCGCGAAACCCGGAAAAGGGGAGGATTAACTATTGGTATTGCCAGCAACGAATTGAAACGGTACAGCCTGAACGAAAGCAAACGTTCGAGGCTAATAAAAGCCGGCGCCGACATCATCATCCCCGATTATTCGCAGCTACCAAAGCTACTCCAACTATTAAATATAGCTGGTAATTAGTGTAATAAGCTCTTCAATCCTTTGTGAAAGTCCCCCCTTGAGGGCTTCGGGGGTGAAAAACACTACAGTACTTAATTCTTTAACATCTTGATACTTGATACTCAATACTTGATACTCAAATCTTTAAATATGCCATATCCAAAATTCGACAGGAACCAACTTGATATAAAACACCTGTCCAACCGTAAAAACAAGGTTTACATTGAAAAAGACCAGATTCCGGTAACCCGGTCGCCACGAAATTTATCGGAAAAGGGGCTCCGGCTCATCGATAAAACAGTGCTGCACATCAGAAAAGCCCGCCAACTAAACCGTTCGGTGATGCTCACTTTTGGGGCGCACACCATTAAAAACGGCATGGCGCCAACGTTAATAGCGCTTATGAAGGAAGGGTGGGTAACACATCTCGCAACCAATGGCGCCGGAATTATTCACGACTGGGAATTTGCCTACCAGGGAAAATCGAGCGAGGATGTACGGGAAAACGTGGAACTGGGCCAGTTTGGAATTTGGGACGATACAGGGTTTTACATTAATCTTGCTTTGGTGGCGGGCGCTTACGAAGGGTTGGGTTACGGAGAATCGGTTGGGAAAATGATTCACGCCGAAGGCATTGATATACCTGAGCTTTCATTTTTATATGAAATTTCAAAACAGAAAATGGAAACCGAGCCTGTAACAGCCGCTGCTGCCATCGATTTTGCCGGGGTGATAAAACATTTTAACCTGAACCCCGGATGGATGAAAATTCCGCATCCTTTTAAACAATATTCGGTTCAGGCGAATGCTTACGAAATGAACATCCCGTTTACCGGCCACCCCATGTTCGGGCACGATATTATTTACAACCATCCGATGAATCATGGTGCAGCCATTGGCCGCACGGCCGAAAACGATTTTCTGGCTTTTGCCAAAAGTGTGGGCAACCTCGAAGACGGCGTTTATCTTTCGATAGGTTCAGCGGTTATGTCGCCCATGATTTTTGAAAAATCGCTGTCCATGTCGCAGAACCTCGAAATTCAGAGGGGGGGGCATATCGACCGCCATTATATGCTGATTGTCGATTTGGCCGGATCGGATTGGGACTGGGCAAAAGACGGCGAACCACCCATGGATAATCCGGATTACTATCTGCGCTACTGCAAAACATTTAGCCGCATGGGCGGAGAAATGCACTACCTCACCGCTGACAACCGCGATTTTCTGCTGGCGTTGTACCAGAAATTAAATGGGGAATTATAAATGATTTTATTTAAGCCTCTATCTGAATTGAATTAAAAATGTTCTTTTTCGCCCTGAAAGGGCAATTTAATCTTTTTATAACTTGCCCATTAAGGGCGTTTTTAAACCCTGAATTTGGCTACCCAAGGCGTTGTTTCACTTTTCCTTGGGCTGAATTAAACTGCCGTTTCACGGCGTTTGGTTTTTGTTTCAAATACTGATAATTTTTAGGAAAAGAAAATTATTAACCATCGAAATTGATATATCAAAAACAATTCAATATGAATAAGAATTTACTTCTTGCCGGAATAATCCTCATTTTTTCAGGAATGATTTTGCCCGGATTTGGTCAGGAAATACAACCCCGCGATGGCCGTTTGCTACAGGGCGAAACCTGTCAACCGTTTGTCCCAACTGATAAGGCCTATTTTTATATGGCAACCAACGGAAACGACCTCGTTCTGCCCCGAATTTGTAATTCGGGGTAAGTTGTTATGCATTTGTAATGCTTCATTTGAAATTAATTTGAATTAGATTGGATTGAGTTGCAAACTCAGTGCAGCGTAATCCTCGTTGCAAACAAGGATTAGAAGCAAGCAGGTTATTTTTTGAACGGATCACCTTTCTGGTTCTGACTTACGACCCAGCGGAATGCGTTGATAAATAGCAGCTTTTGTGTTGCATCGGTGTACTCTTTGTCGCCATGGCCAGTTGGTGTTTTTGTCGTTGTAAGCCGAAGCGTGAAATCCCAGCCAGCCTCCGCCGTTTTCCATGTACTTTTCAAAAATTTTGCGTTCCGCCTCCCCGCCCGGACAACCATCGGGCATGATAACAATGTCGTACTCCTTTAATTTTTCATAACCGTATTGCGAAAAATCGGTGGTGACATCGAGTATATATCCCTCGCCCCACGACAGCTTTTTAAAGAATCCGACAGTTTGCCGGGCAAAAACTACATGTGCCTCCTCAGCGTGGGTGGTGTAACTGATCAGCGCCTTGAAACGCGGTGTAGTTGCATAACTGGCCGGATACGGGTTAGTTTCCTGTGCAACAATTGTAAATGCCGGTAAAACAAGCAAAAAGCTGATAATGATGTTTTTCAGATTCATGGATTTATTGGTTTATTGATCTTTTATTTTCTTCCTGCCCACCGTATTGCGTTGGCAAACATGGTTTTTAAACCTTCCGATTCAAAAAGTTTGTTGCTGTGCCCCATCAGGAAATAGACGTTTCTTGCCTTTTTCTTTTCGTTGACCCACACGGCGGGGTGGTCGCCCATTTTAATGTCGGTTTGCGGCTGATAACTCGATTCGTCAACATTTGCCAGCACCTGCACGTTGGGCCGCGTTGATTTGTCGAAGGTGTACCACTCGTCAGCCAAAAGAGTAAACGATGCCGAAACCCCTTGCATTACGGGGTGGTTGCGGTGTTCGACACGAACTGTTGCATCGGCCAGTTGCGCAATATAATTCTTAAACCGGATGCTTCCCATAAATTCTGAGAACCAGTTCCACATCGGGTAGCCGTCGAATTCGCCCAGCAGCGTGGCATGATGAAACCCGACCCAGCCACCCGAGTCCTTCGTCGATGTAATCGATAAAAGCGTTTTCAGCTTCTTTTGTCCACGAGTAGGGCGGATAATCAAGTTGGATGATGAGTTCAAACTGTTTCAGATACTCATCGTTGATGGGCTTTGTATTGTTGATCTCGGTCCATTCAATGTTCAGCTTTACTTTTTCTGCTGCCAGCCACTGAAGGGCAGCGCCGGTAAAACTTTCGTGCTGTCCGCCCTGTTCGGTCAAGACAAGGATGTTAATCTTTTCCGGTTGGTCATAATTCCTTTTTTCAGGCTGAAGCGCCTTGCCGTTAAAACAGAAGGCAATCACTCCCAACAGTAGAAGCAGGTTTTGGATTTTATTCATTTTTATTAGTATTGCAGAGTATTTTTACTACCCCGATTTTAGTTATTTGGTTAATGGTTCTTTGGCACAATATTCACTCATTTCTTTTAATCTCTTAATTATCATATCTGGAATGTTCTCTAAACAAATATCTTTTATATCAATTTGTAAATCTGCCCGCTCATGTGAGTCTTTAAAATAATTGTAATCTGCTGTGATTTTTCTGAGATACCTTTTATTTTTTGGGACAACTCACTTCTCTCAGCTTTTAGTTCATTCAACTGACGTAATTCCGTTTTTTTTATTTTTATGAATGTGTCGTTTACTATCAACTCAACCTGCCAATGAGGGATTAAATCTGGAATTCTTGTACATTTTATTTTATCTTATACGCCATCATCGCCTCCCCATGCCTTATGTACAGCACGCCATTGGCCACTACCGGATGCGCAAAATGTTCTTTTGTGCCTTTGTCAATTTTGAACGAACCGCCCGTTGTAAGTTTGCCGTTTTCGTAATTAATCAGGCTTACATCGCCGTTGTTTCCGTAAACAATGAATTTATTGTCGGCATAAATGAGGCCTCCGTAAGGAGCTTTTGTTTTATCAGCCACGGTGCCTTTTGCAGGGTCAAGCACATTCAGGTTTTTATTTTCTGTGGTAACAATCAGTTTGCCGTCAACCACCAAAAAACCGCCAAAACTGTTTCGCACCTGCGGGTTGCCCCAGATTTCCTTCACGCTTTTTCCATCGGCGGCAAGTTCTAATTTTACCGAACCGTTTCCGTTTTCGTCGCCCGAAACCCAGTAAAGATAGGGAGCTTCGTAAACAGGCGAATTCACGTGGTCGCCATCGTATTTATAGGCAACCTTGTATTTCCAGAGCAATTCGCCGTTTTTGCAATCCACAGCAAAAAGCCACCGCCGCGACACAGAAACAAAAATTTTGCGCGAGGGCAGATTAACCAGGATAGGTGAGCAAAAGTGGGTGGTGTCGCCCAGCGCTTTGGCTGTCCACACGGTTTTGCCGGTGAAACGGTCGAGTGCGGCAATGTTGGTGGTTGATCCGCCGGGAAAGCAGTAGAGGTTTTTATCGTCGGTAACAAACGATTCGGCATATCCAAAATCATTGAGGTAGCCTTTCAGGTCTTTCACCATGTCAACGGCCCATTTTTCTTTTCCGTTTGCAGCATCGAAACAGGCGATTCTTCCAAGGCCGGAGGATGTGTAAACCAGGTTATCGGCCACGGTTGGCGTGGGCCGTGCCCCGGGGAAGTTGGCAGAATATCCTTCGCCGGTAAACTCTTTTCCGTTGGGCGATTTCCAGAGCAGTTTTCCTTTCAGATCGAAGGCAAACAGGTAACTGTCGGCGCCCACCACGCCGTTCACAAGCACTTTGTCGGCGGTAACAACCGGAGCCGCAAAACCAGCGCCCAGTTCCCCGGTAAACCAGAGCAGTTGAGGTCCTTTTTCGGGCCATTGTTTAAGCAACAGGGTTTCGGTGTACTTTCCGTCACGGTCGGTGCCGCGCCACTGGTAAATGGTTTGAGACCAGGTTTGTGATACCAGACAAACTATAAGGAGGACAGGAAGAAAGAGTTTTAATTTTTTCATGATCAGGTTATTATTGATTTGATGTAAAAATATCGAAAAATTCGGGTTATTCAAACTACCGCACCGCCTCGAACATTGCTACTACATTTTCAGGTGGAACATCTGGCATGATGTTGTGTACCTGGTTAAAAACAAAACCGCCGCCTTTGCTGAAGATTTCTATATTTCGTTTTACATGATCCTTTACCTGTTGCAGACTGGCGTTATTCAAAATGCTTTTCGTGTCGCAGCCGCCGCCCCAAAAGGTGATATCTTTCCCAAATTCCGTTTTCAGACGTTCGGGCTCCATATTGATGGCGCTGATTTGCACCGGATTCAGCACTTCGAAACCGGCATCAATCAGTTCGGGGATGAGTTCGTAAATGCCGCCGCAACAGTGCAGCATGGTGTGAGCCGATGAATTTGCCTTTACATAGTCGCACAACTGTTTATGCCTTGGTTTGAAAAATTCACGGTAGGTTTCCACATCGAAAAACGGGCCGGTATTGGTGCCCAGATCGTCGCCAAATTTCAGGATATCGACCACATCCCCCACAGAATCGCACACTTTCGCCAGAAAATCAAGGTGTCTTTCCATGAGAGCATCCAAAAACTCGTGGACTTTTTCAGGTTGGAGGTACAAATCCATCAGAAAATTGTCGATTCGCCGCAGGAAGGTGCCGTGCTCGAAAAGATTGCAGCCAACACTTAATAAAAGCGCCTTGTCGGTTTTAGCTCGCAGGTCGATGGTTTTTTCGCGCAGCATTTCCCAGAAATTGGGCTGGTCCATCCAATCGTAGGGTGTAAATCCGAAACCACCCCACACCGCCCGTTCCATATCGTCGCCCATTTTACTGAAATCGACTGGATAGCCATCTTTCCAGGGGAAAATCAGTTGGTCGAAAAAGGTGGCGCCCACCGGCATTTTCCCTATGAATTCGCCTTTTTTATTTGCAGCCAGCCATGAGCCGTCGGACTGTTTTTCAGGCCTGAACCAGTGAGGATAGAATGCCGGATAACCTTTCACCAGCTCCACTTCGTGCCAGTAATCCGGTGTCTGGTTAAAGTGTCTGCCTACATCCAGCACATCGGCGCCAACAAGGTCAAGGATTTCCATTGCGGGTTGCGACAGTTGCTGCACCACGTCGTAAACCTGGTTGGGCAGGTGTTCCATTTGAAGGTGCCGGAGCAGGTTCTGGTATGCCACAAAAGACATTCCTGAACTTCCGTGGGCTCCCAAATCAACCGGAATTGTGATTGATGGCTGATAAAATCCGTTCGCGTGAATTCATAATTACTGGTTTTTTTGATGGTCTGCCTCTGTTTATTTAGTGTTTTTGAATCTCCCTCTTCTTCCTTTCTTTACGATGTCGGTGAAACAGTTCCACTATTTTGTAAGTGTTTTCCCGTTCATTGTGGCGGTTTGAATATAGATATTTTCCGGGGTATTATTTCCGGGGTAATCAGAAATTCTTTCCTTTTGTAATATTTCGCATTGGGCGATATAGTGGTTTTTTTCCCACAATTAAAATACCTGTAACTCTTTAATAACAATTACTTAAAAATTGACTAAATTTGTTAATCTGTCAATCGGTTAATTTTAAAGGATATGAGTAAATCTATAATCATTGTGGGGGCTGGAATTTCGGGCTTGTCGGCAGGGTATTATGCACAAATGAACGGGTTTAAAACTTCCATTTTTGAATCAAATAAAATCCCCGGCGGATTATGTGCGGCATGGAAACTAAAAGGTTATAAATTCGATATTAGTATGCACATGGTAACCGCCTCCCGCTCAGGGCCTTTGCACCGGATGTGGGAGGAGCTGGGAGTTGCCGGTAATTTCACGTTTCATTACCACGATCAGGCATTGCAGGTTGAAGGAATGGGCAATAAGCTTTCGTTTACCAACGATAAAAATAAACTGAAAAATGATATGCTGGCCATTTCGCCCGAAGATGCACCTTTGATTAGTGAATATACAAATTTGATTTTTGGCCGCGATATTATGAATGCTGCATCACTTAAACCATACGAAATACAAACCCTATTCGACAAATTAAAGATTTTGCCTTATATTATTCCGGTAATCCCCAAATTTCTAAAATACAGATCGAAAACTATTCAGGGTTTTGCAGGCCGGTTTAAACATCCTTTCCTTCGCGAGGCAGTCAGGTTTTTTATTGATGCGCCGGGTTGGCCTATGCCAAAATTTCCACTCGCCATAATGACAGGTTTCATGAAAAGCAGTGTAACCGAGGCAGGTTCTCCTTTGGGAGGCTCACAAAAAGTAGTATTGCATATTGCTAAAATGTACGAAAAACTTGGGGGCGAGGTTAAATACGAAAGCAGGGTAGATGACCTGATTATCGAAAATGAAATAGTAAAAGGAACTGTTTTGGATGATGGTACCGAGAAAAGGGCTGATTTTGTGATTTGGGCCGGCGACGGGCATACCTTTATTTTTGACATCCTTGGCGGAAAATACATGGATGAAAAAATCAGGACGATGTACTACAAATGGATACCTGTAAGACCTGTGCTTCATGTAATGATAGGTGTTGACCGCGATTTATCGGATGAACCGCACCGGATTATTTTTCAACCCGGAGAGCCCATTACTATTGCCGGGGAGGAACACAAATGGTTAACCGTGATCCACCACTGTTTCGATAAATCCATGGCGCCGGCCGGAAAATCAGCGGTAGAGGTTTGGTACGATACCGACTACGCGTATTGGGAAGCTTTGTCAAAACACCGCGAAGAATATGTAAACGAAAAACAGCGAATTGTAAACTATACAATTACACAGCTTGAAAAACGCTGGCCAGGTTTTGCAAATCAGGTTGAGGTGGTTGATGCGCCAACGCCTGCCACTTATCATCGTTTTACCGGCAACTGGAAAGGTTCGCCTGACGGATGGTACATTACTTCGGAAAACTGGACTGACAATCATCTTGTTAGAAATTTGCCGGGACTTCAGGCGCTTTACATGGTTGGACAATGGACAGCACCATTCACCGGAACTGTGATTGCCGCGATGTCGGGAAGGCAAATAGTTCAAATAATGTGTAAAAAAGAAGGTAAAAAGTTTAAAACGTCTTAGTCATAAGGTATTTACGAAAGCCATGCGTAAAGGAAAATAGTAATCGCCGATAAAATAGCCAAATGCAGCCGCCAGTCGATAATCCCTTCGAAACGGGCAATTCCTTTGGAGTAGTTCATTGTGGTTTTTGCCAGTTTTTCGGGCGCTGTTTTTTCGGAGAAAGCTGAAACGGTAAACAAAACGCCGGTAATCAGTATTGTGGCCCACAATCCACGGTACCCAAAATTGAGGGTGAGTTTATGGTGAAGGATTGGGAATAATTCTTTTCCTGCGGCAGGTCCGATTAACTGGTCGATTACAAAAATGGTGGCCAGTACAATACCCACCAGTACCGACACCGCAGCTCCTTTGACGGTTACTTTTTTACTGACTATTCCGAAGAAAATGGCCGGAAAAACAGGCAGTATCAGGTAGGCCGTGATGGTTTGCAGGTATTTGTACAAACCCTCTTCGTTTTTATATACGAGGTAGGCTGCACCAATTCCTAAAAAAGTAACAATCAAAATAATAAACCGGCCCAGGGTTACCTGTTTTTTTTCGGAAGTTTTTGGCCTGAACTCCACGATAAAGTCGCGCACCACAAGCGTTGAAACGGAATTTAATACTGCAATAAGCGAGGTAACCAGCGCTGCGACAAGTGAGGCCAGCATTAACCCGCGCAACCCGCTGGGCAGAAGTTTATTCAGCAATAAAACAAAAGTTTGCTTGGTTTCCTCTCCCTGCAGTTCGCCGGGAAACAGCGCGTAGGCAATAACGCCGGGCAATGCAAAAATAAACACCGGAAAAAGTTTAAGAAATACGGCAAACATGGCGCCCCACCGCGCCTGTTTTATATTGGGCGCCGAAAGTACGCGCTGCACGTTTACCTGGTCGATTCCCCAGTAAAAAATACCGGCATAAAACGCGGTGGCCAGGATTCCCCAAAACGGGTAAACAGGGTCGTCATAAGGTTTTGCGATGGTCATCATTTCGGGAACCTTTTCCATCAATCCACTCCATCCATCCACTTTTATCAAACCGATAATTAACATTATCGATGCGCCTGCAATCATAATTACCACCTGAATAACATCGGAATAGGCCACGGCAGTAAAACCGCCAATCATGGTAAAAATAGCAACGGCAATTCCAATGTAAAGCGCTGTAGTCATTACATCCCAACCCAAAATGCTGTTTAGCACAAGCGCACCGGCAAACAGGGTGAAAGCCAATTTGGTCATTATGCTGATAATTAACATCAACCCCGAAAAAAAAGTACGGGCATGCCTGTTGTAACGGATTTCGAGGAATTCGGGAATAGTATAAATCTTGTTTTTCAGATAATGAGGAAAAAGAACGGCACAGGCAAAACCCAATGTAATGGCGCAGGTTAACTCCACCGAACCAGCCGAAAGTCCGTACCTGTATGAATCGCCCGATAAACCCACCAGATGCTCGGCGCCAATATTGGTAGCAAATAACGAAGCGCCAATTACAGGCCATTTCATCGACCTTCCGCCCAGAAAAAAATTGCTGCTGTTTTGGCCCGCTTTTTTCCGGTAGGCCATGTACAGCCCAAACGACAGGCTTCCTGTCATTACAATCGTTAATATAATCCAGTCGAGAGTAGTTAATGTTAGATTCATTTTAATAGTTATGTTTATTTAATGCAGTAAAATCTAAAATATCGAATAAGATTTTCTCACAATTAATTTTTATCTAAAAGCAGATTCATCCTCATTATGCTTTGTACCATGGCCCTAACCGTGTGATAATTTATTTTCCACGAATGCCCCATGTGTGTCCAGATGGGTTCGCCCCTGCGGGAGAGCAAGGGAAACCACTCGCCAACTCCTTTGTTTACCACTTTGTCCATTACAAACCGGTGCACATTTTTGTACGCTTCCCAGTATTTTTCGTCGCCGAACATGATTGCTGCATCGAGCAATCCGATTAAAACTTCAGCCTGTTGCCAGAACTCTTTTTCCTTATCGTAAACTCCGCCCGAATGCGGCCCTTCAACATAAACACCGCCAAATTCATAATCGATACCGTTATTTATGGTGTGGCCGAAAATGATTTTAAAAGTTTCAGCATAAGTTTTTGGATTAATTTTCATGATTTCCAAAGCATGGATCAGCAACCAGGCAAACTCGGCATTGTGGCCAAAACAGGTATTGTCGGTAGCGTTTCCTTTTTGTCCTTCTTCCGAAAACCGGTCCCAACCCCAGATAATGTTGAATTTAATCTGTGGGGCGATAGTCCAGTCTTTGTAAAACTGCGGTATTCCTGTTTTGTAAACCGGGTGATTAATGCGGTTTAACAGCAGATCTATGTCTTCAAGCAGTTTCCGGCGGTGAACTTCTTCGTGCGAACATTCATATAATGTTGTAAAAGCCTCCATCAGGTGCATGTGCACATCGAGTGTTTTTCTGTCGCCACCCTGAGAACCGGGGCCGGCAAGAACCCAGTCGCGGCTGAACATCTCGAAATAACCGCCATAATACGTATCGGCACAATATTTCTGAACAAGGTCGAAAGTCTTTTTTGCATATTCAATACCCCTTGAATCGCCGGTAGCCAGTGTGTATTCACTTAGCGAATAAATGGCAAAACTCAAACCGTACAATATTTTTTTGTCGATTTTTACATTGCCTTTTCTGTCCATCATCCAGTAAAACCCGCCAAATTCCCTGTCCCACATTTTATTGATGATAAAATCGGCGCCATGTCTTGCCAAATCTGCCAGTTCGCTGTCACCATATCCAGCGCGGTGAGCCGATGAAACTGTATATAAACACCGGGTTTGTGCAATGAGCGATTTTTCATCCTCACCCGTATCGTTGCCATTTACATCGAAATGAGTGAGATAACCCCCGTTTTTTTCATCTTTCATGCGGGTAGTCCAGAAGGGGAGGAGTTCGGTTGTTAAATGCCGGTAGGCCTCGTTTCGGTATTGTAGCAGTTCCGATTTATTCATTGATAGCGCTTTTTTAATTGTTCGATTCCGAAATTTAATCAGGCCATAAAAATACTGATTATATTAAGTTTCCCAATCAACAATATTGCCCAAAAAACATTGATTTTTGATAAATTGAAAAAAGAGAACAAAACCAAACTGATATTTTTGATTAATTTAACCGCTGAATTCAGAATTATAAACCGAATGACAAACCAAAATCCTGAACAAATTGCAAGAGACCATATTGATAAGCAATTAGTTGCTTGTGGCTGGATTATTCAGGACATCAAAAAAATTAATCTTCATGCTGGAATTGGTGTGGCAATCAGGGAATATTTAACTGATGTTGGCCCTGCTGATTATGTTTTATTTATTGATGGCAAACCTTGTGGAGTTATTGAAGCAAAAAAGGAAGATGAGGGGTTCAGGTTAAATGTTCATGAAGACCAGACTGAGGGTTATGCAGCAGCCAAACTTAAACACCTGAATAATAAACCACTTCCATTTGTTTATATCAGCACTGGCGAAGTAACAAGGTTCACTGACTTTACTGACCCCAAGCCAAGGGCAACGGAACTGTTTTGTTTTCACAGGCCTGAAACTTTAAGGGATTGGATTAAAAGAGAAAAATCACTCCGCACAAGATTACATGATTTACCTGAATTGCAAACTGATGGATTAAGGGAATGCCAGATTAATGCCATTGTAAATCTTGAAAAATCATTCAGGCAAAACAGGCCAAGGGCTTTAATTCAAATGGCAACAGGTTCAGGAAAGACTTTCACTGCCATTACTACCATTTACCGATTACTTAAATTTGCCAAAGCTAAAAGGGTTTTGTTTCTGGTAGATACCAAGAACCTTGGAGAACAGGCAGAACAGGAATTTATGTCATTTGTTCCCAATGATGATAACCGGAAATTTACTGAATTATACAGTGTTCAGCGTTTAAAATCAAGTTATATAGCAACTGACAGTCAGGTTTGCATTAGTACCATTCAGCGTTTGTATTCCATTTTAAAAGGTACTGAACTGGATGAAAAATTAGAAGAAGAAAATCCCAATGAAAGGAAATACCAACCCAAAGAAATTCCCCCCGTTGAGTATGATGGCAAAATGCCCATTGAATTTTTTGACTTCATTGTAATTGATGAATGCCACCGCAGTATTTATAATTTGTGGAAACAGGTTTTGGAATATTATGATGCTTTTGAAATTGGATTAACTGCAACACCTGACAGCAGGACAATTGGGTATTTTGACCAAAACCTTGTGAGTGAATATTCTCATGAAATGGCTGTTGCCGATGGTGTAAATGTGGGGTATGATGTATTTATTATTGATACAAAAATCTCAAAGCAAGGTGGAACACTCTGGCAGGGTGAATACATTGAACACCGTGAAAGGTTGAGCAGAAAGAAAAGGCTGGAATTGCAGGATGAAGATGAGGTTTATTCCTCTCAGCAGTTGGATAAAGATGTGGTTAATCCAAATCAAATCAGAACCATTATCAGGTCTTTTAAAGAAAATTTACCTACTATTTTTAAAGAAAGGTTTGATAAGGATGGAATTTTTGAAGTTCCCAAAACTTTGATTTTTGCAAAACCAGATTCTCATGCCGATGACATTATTCAGATTGTAAGGGAAGAATTTGCAGAAGAAAACCGGTTCTGCAAAAAGATTACCTACACCTCAGACAAAGACCGTGTTGATGCAGATGAAAATATTCTGGAAAAAGGGGAAGACCCAAAAACAACTTTGTCCCAATTCAGAAATGATTATCATCCAAGAATAGCAGTTACAGTTGATATGATTGCAACTGGCACTGATGTAAGACCTTTGGAGTGTTTGCTTTTTATGCGTGATGTGAAAAGCAAAAATTACTTTGAGCAAATGAAAGGCAGGGGAACAAGGGTTATTGATTTGGATAGCTTGAAAAAAGTTACCCCTTCAGCCAAAACCACCAAAGATCATTTTGTAATTGTTGATGCCATTGGTGTTACAAGGAGTTTGAAAACTGACAGCAGACCTTTGGAGAAAAGACCAGGAGTTCCATTGAAAGAATTGTTGTTTCAGGTGGCAGTTGGGAATAGAGATGAGGAATTGTTTACTTCATTAGCCAACAGGTTAACACGTTTAGACAAACAAATTACACCAAAGGAAAAACAAAAGTTTGCCGAAAAAGCAAATGGGAAGAGTGTTTCGCAGGTAGTAAAAGAGTTGTTAAATGCTTTTAATCCTGATGTGCTGGAAGCCATTGAAAATAAAGTTAAAAATGAGTTTAGGGGTGCTGCTCCCGATGAAATAGAAAAAGCAATTCAGGTTGAAACTGAAAAGTTGCAGAATGAAGCTGCCAAAGTCTTTACTGGTGAGCTGAATGAATACATTGAAAATGTTCGTAAAGCTCATGAACAAAGGATAGATTTAGCCAATCCTGATGAAGTAATTCATATTGGTTGGGACAAGGATAACAAGGATAAAGCAACTGAATTGGTCATTGAATTTTCAGAATGGATGAAGCAGCATAAAGATGAATTAACAGCATTACAGATATTTTACAACCAACCTTTCAGAAGACGTGAACTCACTTATACCATGATTAAGGAAGTGTTGGAAAAACTGCAAAGTGATAAACCATTGCTTGCTCCTTTAACTGTTTGGAGAGCTTATGAAGCTTTGGAAGAATGTAATGGTTCACCAAAAAAAGAATTGATTGCATTAGTTTCACTTATCCGAAAAATGAATGGTTTGGATAACATTTTTACAACTTATGACAAAACAGTGGATAAGAATTTTCAGGAATGGGTATTTAAAAAACAGGCTGGTGCAACCAAGTTTAATGAGGAACAAATGTTATGGCTCAGGATGATTAAAGATTATGTAATCAGCAGTTTTCACATTGAAAAAGATGATTTTGATTACAATCCCTTTAATGCACAAGGCGGTTTAGGGAAAATGTGGCTTTTGTTTGGTGAACAAACAGAAGAGATTATTAATGAATTAAATGAGGTACTGGCAGCGTAAAATAATTTATGAACACCAGTGAATTTATTGGCTGCAGCAAAGTCACTAAAGTCCCAGGAAAAAGGAAGAAATATGGAAAAGCAAAAAAATAACCCCGAAGGTTTTATACCACTCCACGGGGGGTACCGAAATTTAATAACCTACCAAAAAGCTGAAATTATTTATGACGGCACAATATATTTTACCAAACGGTTTTTTGGAAAATACGACCGCACCATCGACCAGATGGTACAAGCAGCGCGGTCGGGCAAGCAAAACATTGCCGAAGCAAGCATGGCATCGGCAACTTCTAAGGAAACAGAAATAAAACTTACAAATGTTGCCCGTGCCAGCCTTGAAGAGCTATTGATTGATTACGAAGATTTTCTACGGACAAACAAGCTAAAGCTTTGGGAAAAAGAAAACCGGTTGGTTGTGCGTTTCAGGGAGATAAACAGCACACCAAACGCCACTTATCAAACCTACCAAAAAGCCATTGAAAACCCTGAACCTGAAATTTGTGCCAATTCGATGATTTGCCTCATAAAAATTGTTACATATTTGCTAAGCCAGCAGATTAAATCACTCGAAAAAGCCTTTATTAACGAAGGTGGATTGCGAGAAAGAATGACAAAAGCAAGAATCGAACAAAGAAAAAAACAATGTCCAAAATAAACAATATACCAAAGCATTGGCAGATAATAAAACTTGGAAAAGTCCTTAAAGTTTCAAGTGGAAAAGGATTAAAAGTTAATTCACTTCAAGGTGGTAATCATGCTGTTTATGGTGGCAATGGAATCAATGGATATCATTCTGAATATTTCATTGATAATCCGAAATTAATAATTGGTAGAGTTGGTGTGAAATGCGGAGTTACCCATATTACAAAACCTAAATCTTGGGTAACTGATAATGCTTTAATTGTTGAACCAATTATTTCAGATTTTGACGTAAAATTTTTTCAACTAAAACTTGGATATGAAAATTTAAATAAGTTATCTGTATCAACTGCTCAACCTGTTATTTCAGGAAGTAAAATTTATGAATATGAGATTTTATTACCCCCTCTCCCCGAACAACAACTCATCGTTTCCCGCATAGAAGAACTTCTCAGTGATTTAGAAAACGCAAAACAGCAACTTCAAACCGCACAGCAGCAATTAAAAATTTACCGTCAGAGTTTGTTGAAATGGGCTTTTGGAAACTTGAAGCAAGAAAAAACTTTGGAAGAAATCGCAGATGACCATTCCATTGGATTAGTAAAGTCAAGTAAAGAACAAAACGAAAATGATAAAGGGATACCATATATTAAAATGAACAATGTTGACTTGGATGGAAACGTTGATTTTAAGAAGGTGGTTTATGTTAAAGTTAATCCTGAAGAAGCAAAAAAATATTCTTTAAGGAAGGGTGATATTTTAATCAATACCAGAAATAGCATTGAACTTGTTGGAAAGACAGGAATTGTAAGAGTAGAAAAACCCAATTGTGTTTTCAATAATAATTTACTCAGAATAAGAACAAAAAAAGAATATAATTCATTATTTATTGGCTATCAATTAATAGGTCCTTGGTTAAGAAAACAGATGACAAAAGAGAAAAAATCAACAACAAATGTTTGTGCATTATATCAAAGAGATATTTTTCCCCTAAAATTAAAGGTGGCAAGTTATAATGAACAACAACTCATAGTTGATGAATTAGAAAGTAAACTCACTGTTTGTGATAAAATAGAAGAAACCATCAGCCAAAGTTTGCTGCAAACAGAATCATTAAGGCAAAGTATTTTGAAAAAGGCGTTTGAAGGGAAATTGGTGTAAGCCGGAGTATTTACGTCAAATAAAAATTGAATATGAGTAACTTAAAGGCAATAGAATACAGATCGTTTGAGTCAATAAAACATCTTTCGGAAGATGGCGACGAGTTTTGGTATGCACGTGAACTTGCGGCTGTACTCGAATATGTGCAGTGGCGTAATTTTCAAAAAGTTTTGGACAGGGCAATTCTTGCCTGCAAAAATAGTGGTTACGCGATATCTGATCATTTTGCTGAGCTCAGCAAAACGATCGAAATGCCCAAAACTGCATCAAAGCAAATTGTTGATTTTAAACTTTCCCGCTACGCCTGTTATTTAATTGTTCAAAATGGCGACCCGCGCAAGGAAGTTATTGCTTTGGGGCAAACCTATTT
The DNA here is from genome assembly GCA_947085485.1 of uncultured Prolixibacteraceae bacterium. Classification (GTDB taxonomy): domain Bacteria; phylum Bacteroidota; class Bacteroidia; order Bacteroidales; family Prolixibacteraceae; genus Draconibacterium. The sequence continues at coordinate 1,483 of CAMTWS010000149.1, read as the reverse complement.
TGCCATTCAAACCCGCAGGCAGGAAGTGGCAGATTATTTTAATCAGCTCGATGAAGACAATAAGCGCCTCGTAATTCGTGGCGATATAAAACAGTGGAATCAAATGCTTGCCGAAGCAGCACATAATGCAGGTGTTATTAGTAACGAAGAATATGCCACGTTTCAGAATGCCGGATATATGGGATTGTACGGAGGATTGAAAGTTGAAGACATTCATCAAAAGAAAGGTCTGAAGAAAACCGACAAAATTCTTGATTTCATGAGCAGTACCGAGCTGATTGCCAATTTGTTCAGGATATCTCAAACCGAAGAGAAATTAAAAAAAGATAAAGCTTCAACCACCGATGCAGCAAACGAAATACATTTTATTGTTGGCAGAGAAGTGCGGGGGACTATTGAACGTGTGGGCGGTACAATGCCTGAAGATATGCCAGTTCCGAATAAAAGTATCAGCGATGTGGAACGTGAACAACTGAAAAAGCTGAAAAAGAATCCAAACAAGTTAATGCTAGATGAATAATAAAAATATGAGCAACAATACATCTTCAATAGTATCAAAAGTATGGTCATTCTGTAATCCCCTGCGTGATGTAGGTGTTGGTTACGGTGATTATTTAGAACAACTTACCTATTTGCTATTTTTAAAAATGGCAGATGAATACAGCAAACCACCCTATAACAGGCAATTGAATATTCCAAAAGACTTCAACCAACGAAGAAGGAGAACTGGAAAAAGATGATTTAACCTATAACCGTCAGGATTTCTGGGCAACCACCAGTAACAAACAGTTGAATTTTGTACAGCATATCCGCTCAATGCTCAAAACTACAGGATTGGCAGCAGTTGTTGTTCCTGATAATGTTTTGTTTGAAGGTGGTGCAGGAGAAACAGTGCGTAAAAAACTATTAGAAACAACCGATTTGCATACTATTTTACGTCTGCCAACTGGTATTTTTTATGCTCAGGGAGTAAAAGCAAATGTAATATTCTTTGATAATAAACCGGCAAGCAAAGACCCCTTGGACAAAAGAAATATGGGTATATGATTACCGTACAAATATTCACCACACCCTAAAGAAAAATCCGTTAAAACTGGATGATCTGAAAGATTTCATTGCTTGCTACAATCCATCAAACAGATTTAAAAGAAAGGAAACTTATAATGCAGAAACAAACCCAGAAGGCAATTGGAGAAAGTTCAGCTATGAAGAAATCATTGCAAGGGATAAAACCAGTTTGGATATTACATGGCTAAAAGATAAATCTCTTGCTGATTTGGACAACTTACCAGACCCTGAAGAAATTGCAAATGACATCATAGAAAATCTGGAAGCAGGATTGTGGATATTTCGGTGATGCTGACCCCCCATTTCGGTGATATTGACCCCCCTCACAGAAAATGGTTCAAAGAACAGATAGCATGACAATATTACATCTTTTTTCTTAAACTTTCTCCTTTAAGTTCAATCCGGTGCGAGGTGT
>CAMTWS010000148.1:0-8876 GCA_947085485.1 uncultured Prolixibacteraceae bacterium | reverse complement strand
TACCTGGTGATGTTATTCCCTGTAAATGAGGCTTTAACAACTTTTGATTGGCCGTTTAATTTTTTATTTGTATTTTTCATCCTGAAAGTGATGTTTTTTGCCGAAACTTTATTTTGTAACGACTTGAAGATAAGCAATTAACGTCACTTTTCCTAATTTTTAATTTACTTTTTTAAGTGAAATATATTGCATTACAAATGCGAAAATACCAACCCTTTATTACAAATGGGTAGTGGGATTTCTATATAATGTCGAAATTGTTGGTTTGTTGTATTCAACCCATTAAATTCGAAGCAAAATAAATCATTGGTATTGAAACATAAAAAATCAGCAGCCGAACTAATCCCGGTTTACAGCCTTCACAATTTTAGTAGTCAAGGACGTGTCAGTCAGCAATTTCAGATTGAAGTTTTTGATGCAAAACGGCATTTCAGCGTGAAATATCCGCATCGCCACGATTTTTTCGAAGTGCTGTATTTGTCGAAAGGTTCCGGTTTTCATGTTATCGATGGAAACAAGTACGATATAAAACCGCCCTGTGTTTTTTTTATGTCGCCCGGTCAGGCGCACAAAATCGAGTTTTCAAGTGATATCGACGGCTATATTTTTATTTTTACTTCGGAGTTTTATCTGATTAACCAAACCAACCAAAACCGGTTGATAGAATTCCCTTTCTTTTTTACAATTCGACAGGAAAACAAACCATTAATTTTTGACAATACAGATGACGTTTTTTTCCTTGAAACACTATTTAAAAAGGGTATTGCTGAAACAGAAAAAGGCGATAAATATTCAATTGATTTGCTTCGTTCAGTACTCGATTTAATTTTAACCTCTTGCTCCATTCTTTATAAAACCGATGAAAAGCTTTTAGGCAAAGGTAAAGGGCATATTGTTGTGAAAAGGTTTTTTCGATTGGTTGAAGAAAATTATGGTCAAAACTGGTCGGTTGCCGAATATGCTGACCGTATGGCAATTACGCCCAATCATCTTACCCAGACAGTAAATCAGTTGACTGGGAAAACGTCGTCGCAAATTATCAGATCAAAGCAAATTCTTGAAATAAAACGTCTGCTTGTTCATACCAACCTCAATGTTACCGAAATAGCAAACCGGCTAAATTTCCACGACCAATCCTATTTTACCAAGTTTTTTAAACGCGAAATTGGGGTTTCTCCGCTACAATACCGGGTCAAGGCAATGAAATGATTTGGGTGTCGGTTTCCAGGATTCCATCTGTATCTCCACAGTTGGGATCAGATGGAATCCTTAATTGACTTAATCAAAAACTGGTTGTTTTAATCATGTAAAAATGCAACTGCAATAATTATGTAATTCATTGAATATTATAAAGATTATGCAAAATAGTTTAGTCTGGCGTTTTTTTGTTTTCCATGAAAATTACCTAAAATACCTTTGTTTTTACTTCTGTTTCTGGTTTTAAATTTATTGCTTTGCAAACGAAACAGACTTAACGATTGTTATATAATAGATTTGAGACACAATCTCGACATAAGAACATTTTAATCATTTAAAAATCATAAAAAATGGCAAATTATTTCAATTCACTTCCGTTGCGCCTTCAGTTGGAGCAATTGGGAAAATGCGATTTCATGGAAGAATCGGAGTTCGCAGATGGCGTTAAAAAACTGGTTGGTAAAAAAATTATTGTGCTGGGATGCGGAGCACAGGGACTTGCACAGGGTTTAAACATGCGCGACAGCGGCCTCGACATTTCGTATGCGCTTCGCAAAGTTGAAATCGACGAAAAACACATTTCGTATGTAAATGCCACCGAAAACAAATTCGCAGTGGGCACATTCGAAGAGATGATTCCGAAAGCCGATTTGGTATTAAACCTGACACCCGACAAATACCATACGCCGGTGGTAAAAGCTGCAATGCCGCTTATGAAAAAAGGCGCCTGTCTTTCTTACTCACACGGTTTTAATATTGTTGAAGAGGGGATCGATATCCGCAAAGATATAACTGTTATAATGGTTGCTCCCAAATCTCCTGCATCCGAAGTTCGCGCTGAATTCCTGCGCGGATTTGGTGTTCCAACATTAATTGCTGTTCACCGCGAAAACGACCCGAACGGTGACGGGCTGGAAATTGCAAAGGCATATTGTGCTGGCACCGGCGGGCATAAAGCAGGTGTGTTGCACTCGTCGTTTGTGGCCGAGGTGAAATCGGATTTAATGGGCGAACAAACCATTTTGTGCGGTGTGTTGCAAACCGGTTCAATTCTGTGTTTCAACAAAATGGTTGAAAAAGGAATCAACCCGGGATATGCTTCAAAACTGGTTCAGTACGGTTGGGAAGTAACCACCGAAGCGTTGAAACTGGGCGGTATTACACACATGATGGACCGCTTGTCGAACCCGGCAAAAATTGAAGCCTATAAACTGGCGGAAGAGTTAAAAACCATTATGCGCCCGCTGTTCGAGCATCACATGGACGACATTATGTCGGGAAAATTCTCGTCAACCATGATGGAAGACTGGGCAGCCGGTGACAAAAACCTGTTGAAATGGCGAGCGGCTACCGGCGAAACTGCATTCGAAAAAACTCCTGCCGGCGACATGGAAATTAAAGAACAGGAGTATTTCGATAACGGAACTTTAATGGTAGCTTTTGTAAAAGCCGGTGTAGAGTTGGCTTTCGATGTAATGACCGAAACCGGTATTAAAGCAGAATCGGCCTACTACGAATCTCTGCACGAAACACCACTGATTGCCAACACAATTGCCCGTAAAAAACTGTTCGAAATGAACCGGGTAATTTCCGACACCGCCGAGTATGGTTGCTACCTGTTCGACCACGCCTGCAAACCGCTGCTGGCCGACTTTATGAGCAGAATTGACGTCAACGTCATCGGTAAAAATTTCAACGAAGGTAAAGACGGCCACGTTGACAACCGCGAGCTGATTGAAATTAATGACGAAATCCGTTACAGCGAAGTAGAAATCATCGGCGCCGAACTGCGCGAAGCCATGGAATCGATGAAAGCGATTATCTAACTAATATTGATATATTTTTTGCGAGTTAGTTCAATTTACCAAATGGTTTTGATCTGCTACATCTGAAAGTGTGCTGGAACCGCTGTTTTTAGAAAATTGGGCCATAATTTTGCCTTACCCGAGAAAACAATCAGTGAATCATAAAAATTACGTTTGCCGATTCCCGGAATTATTTCCGACTTTTAGGAAAATTGATTGGTTTGTAATAACTTTGTGATTACAATTTTATAATTATGGAATTATCTGTAGTGCAAATAGGAAATTCAAAAGGGATAAGATTAAGTAAAACTCTTTTGGAAAAATATGATATCAAAGACACTGTGGAATTGATATTGGAAAGGGGTTACATCATTATAAAACCTAAAGCAGTTCCGCGCAAAGGATGGGAAAAGGCTTTTAAAAAAATGCATGAATCCGGCGATGATAAAGCGCTTATATCTGATGTATTTGAAGACGAAAACTTTGAAGAATGGAGCTAAAACAATATCAGATAATATTGGCTAATCTTGACCCTACCATCGGCAGTGAGATTAAGAAAACAAGGCCATGCGTGATAATTTCTCCCGATGAAATGAACAGGTATTTAAATACAGTGATTATTGCTCCAATGACGAGCCATTCTAAAAGTTATCCTACCCGGGTTGAGGTTAAACATGATAGTAAAACCGGCTGGATTGTTTTAGACCAGTTAAGGACAATTGATAGGCAACGAATAATAAAAATACTTGACAGATTAACGGAAAAAGAAATTGAACTGGTAAAAATGACAATAAAAGATTTACTGGCCGATTAAAAAAACGGTGGGCAAGTTCAATAATATTCCCTGAGGAACTGCGCCCAAAGCGAACAATAACCTTTACCTTTTAACTTCCGCCTTTTGTGGTTCCCCGGTAACCAAATTCCGTATTTCGATTGGTGAGAGTTCGATTTTGCATGTTAACAGTTCGGGGCGGTTGTAATTAGCCATCAGCAGGTCGTACATCGCGGGGTCTTTCTGTGGCAGCAGAAATGGGGTGTGTGCAATGCCGGTACTATCAATATAAGCAATGTACGGGCGGGTTAAAACCCCATCGGTGCGCTTGCTGCTGAATACCAGCCACCGCCCGTTCACCGACCACGACGAGTGGCTTTCGGCGGTGTTGCTGTTCAGTTCCAGCTTTTTGTAAGAGCGGGTTTCGAGTTCGATGAGATACAGGTCGCTTTTCTGGTCGAAAATGGTAAAATAGCCATAATCAGACATGGCGCAAACCATCCACTTTCCGTTGGGCGAAATGGTTGGCATCGAAATGCTCATTCCTGTAGAGTCGGCATTCAGCACCATTTCGGCCTTTCCCCAGGTTTCGGTTTCGGTATCGTAGGCAATGCGCATCAGGCTGTAGCGGCAGTGCAACAGGCTCTCGTCATCGCCTTTTACCGCTCCGGGGGCGCTTGTAAAATAGAGGTATTTTCCATCAGCCGACCACTCGGGCATACTTTCGCGCCGGTTGGTGGATATTTCGGGAGAAGTGGTTACCGTGTTGTTTTCGGTGTCATAAACGATTAGTCCCGAGGCTTTATCGGCTACGTCAACCGGTTTGCTGCTGCTGGTAGTAAGGTGCGGGCTGATTTTTCCGGTGGAAAAGGCAATGTGTTTACCATCGGGGTGCCACGCCGGGTAAATTCCCGCCGACATTGTCCCGGCTGTTTTAGTGTCGGTTTTTGTGAGTTTCCCATCGTTCCAGATCAGCGTGCCGGGGTGAACAATGCGGAAATGAATGGCCATTTTAGCGGGATTGTTTTTCGAAAAGGTGTGGCAGTTCATGCACCCGTTGTCGGTAGAACTGTTTTCGATGACTGTGTTTTCGTCGAAATTAGTGAGGTTACGCTGGTATATCCCCATGTCTTTCCATTTAAGATATACTGCGTGAACCAACCGGTATGCAAGGTGCGAATCGATGGTATCGGTGGAAATGTGATGTGTTATGCTTTGGTATTTCAACCATTGCCGGTTATTGTACGACCAGATATTTACTTCGAGCGATTTGCCGGCGTTGTCAGCCAGTAATGTGTGCCACTTGTCAATAGGAATTTTTATTGAAGGTGATTTTTGGCTGATAATGATTGGTTTACCTTGTATGGCAGAAATTTCGACCCTGAATTTCGATCCGGGTTCTTTAATTATAAAATTGAGTGGCGCGATGTTGAGAGGAACGGTGAGGTTGTAGTATCCGGGGAAAAGCTTTGCAACGGCGCCGCTTTCCACAGCACCGGGCTGCCTGTCAGCACACCCGTCAAGCAAAACAACCATTGCCGGTATCAGGCAAACGAAAATCATGAAACGGTTAGCAGAAATACAAAATGTTTTCATATTAAATGGACGGATATTCGGTTTCATCTTTTTCAATGTCGGGTTGAATAATCATCGGATATACAAATTGTAAATAGTACATATAAGTTTTTCCATATTCTGCATACATCGAGTTTCGTGCCAATCGGGTATTGTCTTTGTATTGTTCTGATTTTTGTATAAAACTGTTGTAAAGGGCAACTGTTTCAGCACTTATTTTAATGTCGTTTGGCAGTTGTTGCCCGGTTAAGCCGCCATGCATTAAAAGAGCTTCCTCATAAACAGCAACGGGTTTATCGAAGTATTTGACAGCATCGGGGTACAACGTTAAAAAATTCTCCGGTTGTGCATCGAGCAGGTAATACAGCGCCAGGTATTCGAATGCGGTTTTGTTGTTGCTGCTGGCTTCCAAAAGCTGTTCGAAAACGTTGTTTAATTGATGGGCTTAGTTTTCCTTCGGCAGGAATAAAACTTCGTTTTTCCATCAATTCCAAATTGGAGGAAATCAAAGAAGTATCGGCGATATATGGAGAAAATTCACTAACAAAATTCTTGTTCACCAGTCCTTTCGAAAGGATATTCAAGGTTCGTTCAGCCGCTTTGTATTCGCCCGTAACCAAATGAATTTTTACCAGGTTCTTTAGCGCCCGCGGACTGTAAGGATAAAAAACAAGCGACTCGTAAGCCCAGTGCCTGGCTTCTGAGATAAAACCTAAATCATAATAAAAATCGGAAGCGATAAACGAAAGTTCGGAGGCAAACTCAATATCGGGGTGCAGCGCTTCGGTTCCTTTAATCTGAAAAAAACTAAAAAAGTTTTCGGTGAGCCTGCCTGTTTTGCTCATGGCCAGATTATAGCTGAGGTTGGCGGCAAAGTTGTAATCTTTCAGTGTTGTAGCGGCTTTGGCTGTTTTTTCGGCATTACCGTAGTAACAGTAATAATCGGCTTCCACAACCTTTTTTGCATCGGAATTGAAAGTTGCAAAATGGCTAAGAAATGCAATTGCCAGAATTACAGAAAAGGCCGATACAATTTTTAATATCAGCACACCAGGCTTTGGATTGCAGGTAGTTTTTCTTCGCCGAAAGATGGCAATACTTTTTGCAGCGGCTAATAAAACCGGTATCGATACAAGATAAAATATGAAAATTGCAGAAGGTTCGAACCGCATAAACCAGGCTTTGGGCGCATAAAACCAAAAGTACTGGTGTTTTAATGAAACGGCAAACAGAAAGTTGTATGCCAGCAATGGAAATATAAAACCAAATACAGGAATGAAAACTATAAAAGCTGCTTTTTCCCAGCCTTTTAGGGGCGTCGAAACAAATAGCGCCGATGCACAAAACAAAAGCAGATTCCCGCTTCCGGCAAACCAGTAAACTGCAATTGCGCCAAGCGTAAAAACCGAAAAGCTGAGAATGATCCCTTTCCCCGTTTTTGACAATATCAGTAATAATAAAAGCAAAAAAGCTACCGAGATTACGATTGAAAACGGGAAGTTGTAATTGTTGGCCAATGCAATGGTAACCAAAACCGGGACCAATGCCCAAATACAGTTCACCCCGCTTTTGTAAACCGAATCCATTAACAGGCACATCAGCCATCCAATTGTAAAGGCGATTGCCAACAAAGCAACCGTCCCGGCCAGTTTGAAATAAAACAATTGCATAAACAGGTTGGCCAGCAGTTCGGCAGGGCCGCCGGGGTATTTTAAAAAGGGGTAAAAAAAGTCGGGGCTGGCGATAAAAGGCGGTTGCACATGATGAAAAATAAGTTCGGGATGAATGATAAAAAGAATGTACATAAATGCAGGAATAAGGAAACCTGCCGGTATTGCCCCAAAGATAATTTTTGAAAGAGTTTTGTTCATTGGTTTAAGTTCTCATCCATCTTACCTGTTTTGCCAAAAATAGGGAAAGTTTCGATATAATACAGAACCTGAAACAAGTTCAGGTTGACGACAAAATATTTTTTGGTCAATCCAACAAAAAAACCTGCCCGGAAATACCGGACAGGTTTACTATTTTGCATTAAGCTGTAATTCAGTATTGTGATTAATCCATACTATCCAAAAATGCGTCGCGCTCCCTCAAAAATTCAGAAAGCCGCTCAATTGGATCGCGGGTGAGCGCCACTCGTCCTGAACGGATAAACTGCGTAACTTTAAACTGATTGAGTTCTTCGAACAGAGCCTGTGTTTCTTCCTTGTGGCCGGTTTTCTCAATGACCACATATTCGCGGGTAATTTCAAGAATGCGGGCGCTTGCCTTGCGCACAATATTCTCAACAGTATCGCTGTCATACAGCGCTTCAGTGGGAACTTTGTACAGTGCAATTTCCTGGTAAATCATTTCATCGTTGGTGTGATAAAATGCTTTCAGCACATCAATTTGCTTTTCAATCTGGTTAACAACTTTTACGGTTTGCTCTTTTGTTGATTTAATTACAATCGTGAATTTGTACACACCTTCAATCGCCGATTCAGAAACAGTTAAACTTTCGATGTTGATTTTACGGCGGGTAAAAACAATGGTGATGCGCGTAAGCAATCCGATGTGATTCTCGGAATAAACTGTTATTATATATTCTTGTTTCATTTTATTTTGACCTTTTTAAACTTTAAACTTTGAACCTTGAACTTTAAACCTTAAACCGTTTTCGGCTCCAGAAGTATATCCGAGACTGAAGCTCCGGTTGGTATCATCGGAAAAACGTTGTCTTCTTTTTCAATAACCACTTCCAGGACATAAGGGCCGTGATGGTTGATCATTTTACTGATCCCCTTTTCCAAATCTTCACGAATTTCAACTTTGTGCCCGTCAATACCGAACCCTTTTGCAATCATTATAAAGTCGGGATTCTGCAACTCGGTGAATGAGTATCTTTTATCGAAAAACAGTTGTTGCCACTGGCGCACCATTCCCAGGAAATTATTGTTCAGGATTATAATCTTTACCGGTAGTTTATTTTGTGCAATTGTTCCCAGTTCCTGGATAGTCATCTGGAAACCGCCGTCGCCGATTACGGCAACTACTGTCCTGCCCGGCGCTCCCAGTTGCGCGCCAAGGCTTGCAGGCAGGGCAAATCCCATAGTTCCAAGCCCACCTGAAGTAACATTGCTTTTTGGTTTACGGAATTTAAAATACCGCGAAGCCACCATTTGATGCTGGCCCACATCGCTTACCAAAATGGCTTCGTGGTTGGTTTTGTCGCCGGTAATGCGGATTACTTCGCCCATGGTTAAACCGGGTTTATCGGGGAATAACTCTTTGTTTATAATTTTCTCGTTTTCAATATGGTCGCATTCCCTGAACTGCGCAACCCATTCTCCGTGCGAATTCTCTTTTACATTATCAATCAACATTCGGAGCGACTTTTTTGAGTTGCCTAAAACCGCGACATCTGTTTTAATGATTTTATCGACTTCTGCCGGGTCGATTTCGAGGTGAATTATTTTTGCCTGTTTTGCATATTCCGATACTTTTCCGGTAACACGGTCGTCGAAACGCATTCCAACGGCGATAAT
>CAMTWS010000147.1:0-6415 GCA_947085485.1 uncultured Prolixibacteraceae bacterium | reverse complement strand
TCGATTCAACACAGCGAGAACGAAAAACACTTCTTCCGCTTTGAGCTTGACGAAGTACTTAACGGTATCAACAGAACCGACGTTGCTTATCCAATGCTTATCCTCGAAGGGTACAGCTATGACTATACCGACAACAAAAGCGACAACATACTCAAAAACAGAAGCGGCGCTTTTATTGTCCTCGACCATTGCCCGGATATCAGCGACTACGAAAATGTTCACCGCATCTGGGATAAACTGGAAGCCATTGCTGATGATATCATCGCTAAAATAAAAGCTGATAAACACAACCCGCTTACGCCGGTTGTTCGTGGCTTTGCGCTTCAAGGCGTTGAAGGGAAACTAATCGCCAACGAAATCGGAAACTCAATCGGTATCCGGATAACTTTTACAATCACTTCGCCGGTTTCTTCAGATGTAAATCCTTTGCGCTGGATTCCGGACCTTTCCAGTTACAATTCAACTTCAATTTAATCAATATGTCACTCAGCCATGAAGGTGTAAAAGACCAAAATGCAATAGTCCGCAGATGGATTCCCAAAGTTAACAGGGAATTACGCTCAAGCGCTGCATGGTTCCAGTTTGGAAAAACCGAACCATTCATTACCAGGGGAACAGGTACCAAACAACGGCAGGAAGGAAAACTGGTGAACAGCATAAAACCATCAACAAAACAACACTTCGGAGAGATTGATACCATTTCATTTCAATTTGAACGTCATGGAATATTCGTTCACAAAGGTGTTGGCAGGGGATGGGAAATGAAAGGCAAATTGGTAACACGCACAGCAAAAGGGCCAATGCAGAACGGTGGCCGCAATATAGTGGAATGGTTTAACCCGGTTATCAACCGGAACACCCCGCACCTTGCCGACGAAATTGCCAAAGTAAATGCTGATGCTGTTCTTAATGCTGCCAAACTCAAAATCTGACCTTTTTTTTTGTCCTTTCCAATCATTTGTCTCCAACCTATTTTTAACCACAATTACAATGAGGCTTTCTTCACTCCCTCTCCTTTGGAGAGGATCGGGTAGAGGCTTTAAAATTTAATATCATGCCAGCAAGTTATACTCGACGAATAAACCTTTATATCAACGGCAAACAGATTACTCACGACATCGTTTCCATTCGCCGGGAAATGACAAAAATGATTAATGAACAAGCCAGGATGACCGTTGGAAGCAAACAATACATACAACAGGCTGCCAATATCAAAGGTCTTAAAAGAATTATTGATCAACATAACAACGACCTTAGTACAACTGCTAAAAAATGGAATATGCTTCAGCGCATGGCTGATGCTTCCAACCGCTATTTTGCAATCCTCACAGCCGGTATTGCTGCCGTTACCGGAGCCGTTTTGGTTATTAAAGGAACCGTACAGGCTTATGCTGAATACGATGATAAACTGGTGGATGTAATGAAAACCACCGATCTTACCAAAAAAGAAACCATTGCACTAAGCAATGAACTCAAAAAGATTGACACCCGTACAGCCCAGATTGATTTGCTTGCCCTTGCCCGTGTTGCCGGTAAATTAGGTATAAGAGGCAAAGAAGATGTTCTGGGATTCGTTAGGGCTACCGATAAAATCAGGGTCGCACTTTCTGAAGACTTGGGCGGTGATACCGAAGAATCGGTCCGCCAGCTGGGTAAATTGGTTGATATTTTTAAACTGACCGATAAGTTCAGCATCGAGGATTCATTGCTTAAAGTTGGTAGCGCCATGAACGCCCTGGGCGCTTCCGGAACTGCCAACGAAGCCTACATGCTCGAATTCGCAAAGCGCGTGGCCGGTGTTGCACCAAACGCTAATATTTCAATCGATAAAATTCTTGGCCTTGCAACAACCCTCGATGAATTGGGCCAGACTTCCGAAGTTGCAGCAACTGCCTTTAACCAGGTTATCAGTAAAATGTTTAAAGACACTGCTCAATTTGCACATATCGCAGGTATGTCACTTGAAGATTTTACCGCACTGTTAAATAAAGATGCCAACGAAGCAATGATTCAGCTTTTAATCGGTGCAAAAGGTACAGCCGGTGGATTTGGCGAACTTGCAAACAGCCTTGGTGATTTGGGAATGGATGGCGTTCGCGCTACAACCGTACTCGCTTCCCTGGCTGCCAACATCGACAAACTTCGCGAGAACCAGAAATTCAGTAACGAAGAATTTGTTAAGGGAACTGACTTGCTGATTGAGTTCAATAAGAAAAACAACAGCGCACAGGCAATGCTTGATAAGCATATCAAAGCTTTTAAAGACATGCAGGTCGTACTTGGAGAAAAACTTACCCCTATTTATGGCGCTGCCATTAAAAAAGCTTCAACATTGCTCAAGGTTTTTGGCGCTACAACTGAACTCCTTTTCCAATACGGTAAAACCATACTTTTTGCAACAGGATATGTTTTGGCCTACGCTGCAGCAGTTCAATTAACTGCAATATGGGAAGCCCGGAAAAATGTAACAACAGGATTGGGCCTTGTCTTAAACCGCATAAGCATAGGATTAAACAGGGCCGGAAGTGCTGCCATGCTTTTATATGCTGCCGCCGTTGCTGTTTTTACCGGAAATATGAACCGCGCCCGGGTGGCCTGGGGATTATTCGTTGCATTTTCCGGAGCAACCGGAATAGGCGCTGTTTTTATTGCTCTTGGAGCATTGATAGTGGCAATCAAAAGCTATGAGAAATACAGCGCTGCCGCTGTTGAGCGTGAAAAACTTCGCGTCAATTCTTTGGAAAAACTTAAAGCAGCTAACGACATTTATACAGCTTCACTTCAGAATCTCAGCAACGGAATTAAAGATGCAAACCTGCTTACACTGGAACAAAAAAGGTTGCTCTCTGAATCTACTGACGAAACAATCCGTGCCGCTGAAGCTGAACTTGCTTTACAAAAAACCAAACAGCTAAGCCTTGAACAAAGCAGCAGCACTATAACGGCCTGGCAAAAATTCGTTTTATACCTTAAAGGTGCCCCAGTATTTCGTACCGATGGCAAAGAAAGACCCGAGTTTCTTGCAAAAGCCCTCGAAAACGGTAAAATAGCAGCTGCCGAAATGGATGAAGGCCTGAACGATCTTATGGCTACAATAGCAGCCCTTAAAGAAGGAGGAAAAGGGTTGAGTGATATTATAAACGCTGAAAAACTTGGCGATGCTATTGGAACAGAATCAATTATTATGATGCAGGAAAAACTTTCCAAATATAAACTCGCCCTTGATCATGCTATTATGGGCGGCGAAGATTATGTCCGTATTCTAAAGAAAATTGCAGACGTCGAAGCCAAAATGCCAAAATCAGATTCAGACTACGTCGATCCCGATGCTGATACAGATGCTGATACAGAAAACGAAGAATACACTAAACTGAAAAAGAAAAATAAAAGAAAACTCGACATTCTAACTGCCTCGTTTAACACAGAACAGGCAATTATCCGCCAAATCTACCTGCAGGGATTAATGACAGAGGATGAATTCGACTACCAGATGCTTCTTGCCGAACTGAAATTCCATGCCGATAAACTCAAAATCTATAAAGTCGGTTCAAAAGAGTACCAGGAAGCAGTAAACAAAGCACTGGAGCTTCAGGTAAAAGTCGATACTGAACTTCGCGATCTCCAGCTTAAAGCTGAAGAAGAACTCGCTTCAGCGAAAATCGAAAATATCCGCGACGAATTTGAACGCCTGGAAGAAGCCGAAAAACAACGCTGGCTCATTGAGAAAACTGCCCTCGAATTAAGATTAATCGACAAATTAGAACTTAATGAAAAAGAACAGGCCATTAACGACGCCATTCACGCCCAGATTTTAGAAAAGGAAAAAACACACCAGCAGAAATTGCGCGACCTCAATACAGGAAAAAGCATTGCCGAAAAAGAACAACTGGTTACGGCTGCCACCCCATTCGACACTGAATTTTCTCCTTTGGCGGATATGGAAAAAATGTTCGCTGCCAAAAAAGCTCTTATCGAAGCCCAGTACCAAAACGAAAAACAACTGGCTGCCGGTAACTATGCTTTCCTTCAGGCTGCAGAAAAAAGGCACAATGATGCACTGATTCAACTAAAGCTCGATTTGATTGATGCTGAGTTTCTTCAAAAAGAACAAAGGATTGCAGCCGGTCAGGAATTTATCGGCGCCCTATCCGGAATGGTTGACCAGGAAACCGCGCTTGGTAAAGCCCTGTTCCTTTTTAACCAGGGTTTGGCAATCGCTGAAATATGGATGAGCGTTGCCAAAGCAAATGCCAAAGCAGTTGAACTGTCACCCCTTACAGCAGGTATGCCCTGGGTTGCAATTAACTCTGCCATTGGCGCTGCTCAAACCGCCCTCGTAGTCTCTCAGGTTGTCAAATCCTTTCAGTCACCAACAGCCAAAAAAGGTTATTCTGAAGGTGGCCCAACACCGCCGGGAGGAAAATACGAACCGGCCGGAGTCGTGCATAAAGGCGAATATGTGGTTTCACAGGATATGCTGGCCGACCCGCAGGTGAAATACATTACCGACATATTCGAGAAAATGCGTACCCGCAGAATCTCTCTCAGTCAGGCTGCTATGCCTGTTTTATCTTCCGGAGGATTTGCTTCAGTAAACAGAGCTTCATCAACTCCGGTTCTGCCAGGTACTTCCGATAACTCAAAACTGATACGTCAGCAAAATGAAGCTAATCTCCAACTGGCAAAAGCCATTCAAATGTTTATGGAACACCGGCCAACTGTTGCAGTAGAAACAATCGAACGCGAAATGAAGAAATACATAAAAATTACACAAACCCACGGTTTATAACATCAATCGATATGCCAATTACAGCAACAGTTACAGGTGGCGCAATCCAGCTTACCGGAAACCCGGTGATAATTAATTGTGCAGGCGCTTCAATCCCTGCCGGCGCTTATGAATACATGGTACTCCTTCGGATTATAAGCCAGGACGGGAAACTCTCCGGTGCACCCTTTACCGATGCCGTTACCCCAAAACCTGACGGAACCGCATCCTTTGATATCTCAGGCTTACTGGACCAGCCGCTTGAAGTTGCTTTCGATAATATTCTCGCTTTCAAAATCATCGAACACCCTACCCGGGCTTTTAATATTCAGGTGCAGCCGGGCGAAAGATATATTGACAGGTCCGGGTTGCTTGTCGAAAACTGGTTTGCCGTTTCGCCAATTTTCCAAATGATTAAAGGCGGCCTTTCACCACGCCAGAACGCAATGATGAAAGCTGAAAACGAATCGTTTTTTACAAAATATGTGCAGGGCAAAAGATTCCTCACGCCCCGGCCATGGGGTGATTATGTGCACCCTTTGCAACCTGTCAAACTTTGTTTCATGCCTAAAGAAACCATCATGCTTTTTCTGAAAATAAAAGGTTATTATACCAATAACACCGACGAAACAAAATCTGTGCAATGTGTCGTCAATGCCGATTCCCTGCAGGAAATCAACTGTAACCCTACTCTACATGGCTTTATCATGGAACCCCCGGGAAAACGCCTGAAATACTTTGAGGTTTGGTTCGAAAAAAACGCCGTCCCTTATTCCGATATCCGGCGCTTCGAAATCGACTGGCGTTATTGCGAACGCCCGTACTTCCTGTTTTTTGCCAACTCCCTGGGCGGAATAGATGATGTTTATTTCGATGGCTTTGGAATTGATTCATTCAGCGTTTCCGGATCACAGGCTTACCGGCCCGTTCGCCCCGATGATACCGTGTTCACCCCCACCATTCTTTCTTCAGACAAATCAGGTCAAAACAAATGGAAAATAAATTCAGGTTGGAAAAGCATTTCAACAATCCAGTTTTACAGGGATTTAATGCTTTCCAAACAAGCCTGGTTCCTTTATCCCAACCTTGGCAACACTAACTCTATTGTTGTTCCAATAATCATTACCAATTCTGATACAGAATTATTCAACCGTCAGGATGACCTGTGGAACATCGACATTGAATTTGTCGAAGCCCATACCAGCCGCTTTTCATTTGATAACAGAATGTATTAATTATGTTAGCCTATTATATCAATAACGTTCCGCTTGCACTTGCCACCGATTCTTCAGTAAGGATTACCTGGTATAACCCCGCCTGCTATTTCGACGAAATACCCGGCGATGTGGCAATGGGAATCGACCTGCCCGTAAACGAGGTAAACCGCGCTATCCTCGGAAATCCTGAACGCTTCGAAAAATATTCAGTTAAAAACGACCGCGAATTTAAAAACTTCGAAATCCGCTTCAGCGGAAGGATTCTCTTTGCCGGAACTCTCGTTATTCAATCCACAACTAAAGATTCTTACAGCGGTTGGTGCCGCAACAACGTCGGAAACCTCGGAAAAAAACACAGGGAGAAATTCATTTCCGATATCCCCGCATTTAACCAGGATATCACTTTCGAAAATAAAGCCATTTATAACCC
>CAMTWS010000146.1:0-22069 GCA_947085485.1 uncultured Prolixibacteraceae bacterium | reverse complement strand
TAACGCTGCGACTCCATTTGAATGCGATCGTCGCCAACAGCCTGAGCTGCATTCATGGCTTCTTCAATGTCGCCGGCTTCCAGCTGTGATTCCATCAAATTCAGCACTTCGCGCGGATCGCCACCGAGCACCATAACAACAAGGGCAATTACAATTGTAACAATATCTCCGCCTACACCTACTTTCCGTCCAGTACTCATTCCGCGGCGGTCTTCAACATTCGAGTTTCGTCATCTACCTTTGTATAGCATTTTTATTTCGATTTAGTTAAACGCTTTTCCTGCTCATCAAACGATACATTTAAGAAAAACTTAAGGACTTTGGTTCCGTTATGTTCCACCAATTTTTCAAAGTCGTTAATTATTTGGTACCGCTGTTCAACAACTTCAGCAGGAATAAATTTTTCAACTGAGGGAACCAGAATATCTTCGTAATGAGATCGGATAAAAACCTGGATTATACCTTTGGGCGGTGTGTGCTGATGTACCCGCCACAAAAACTCGCGGGAATATTCATCGGGATTGGGTTTTTTAAAACTCTTTACCGAAAGGCCGACAGGGTTGCAATAATCCAAAAGTCCTTGTGTCAGCCCATCTTTTCCCGAAGCATCCAGTCCCTAAAAAATAATCAGTAAACTACTTTTTGCTTCGGCATACATCTGATACTGAAGATCGCCTATTTCTTTTAATATCGCCTTGGTTTCTGCTTTGATTTTTTCCTTGTCCAGATTTTAGTCAAATGTTTATATCTCATCTGTTTAAAATAATGCTTCTGTTTATTTCGTACATCAACCAAATTTAATCAATTAATAAGAATAAACCATCCTATATTTTGAACGAATTATAAAATCACTTCGACTTTATCAAGGCACAATTTTTGTTAAACTGACCGAAATATTTTTATCATTTCCACCAACTATTTTTGAGTTCATTACCACCAGGGAAAAATTGAAAAACAGGGTAAAATAGTGTGGCTGAACGAAGATCCCATCCGACTCGATGAAATTGTAATATCAGCCAACCGCTCTCAATTTATATTCTTCTTCCCGGTTCCTCCCCTTTGAGGGAGCCTGCCTGCCTGTAGGCAGGGTTAGGAGGTGGCTATTCCGCTTTCGAAAAATCCATGGCAGCCATTCGGATGTATGAATTGTGGCGCCATTTCGCGTTTTCTTCAGCCGATGCAAACAATTCGTCGGCAACTGCCGGGAACGTTTTTTTCAGCGATGTGTAACGAACTTCGCCGTTCAGGAATTCCTGAAATTTAGTCCAGTCCGGTTCTTTTGAATCTAACTGGAATGGGTTTTTACATTCATTCTCCAACAAAGGATTATAACGAAACAATGACCAGTAACCAGCTTCAACTGCTCTTTTTTCTTCTTCCTGGGTTTTACCCATACTTGCATGTAAGCCGTGACTAATACAGGGTGAGTAAGCGATTATTAACGATGGGCCGGGATACGCTTCGGCTTCTTTCACCGCTTTAAAATATTGCGACTGGTTAGCGCCCATTGCAACCTGTGCAACATATACATAACCGTATGACATCATCATGGCGCCAAGGTCTTTTTTACGGATACGTTTACCCGAAGATGCAAATTTAGCTACGGCGCCTACCGGGGTTGCTTTCGACGACTGTCCGCCGGTGTTTGAATAAACCTCGGTATCCATTACCAGTACATTGATATCCTGACCGCTGGCCATAACGTGGTCCAATCCGCCATATCCAATGTCGTATGCCCAACCATCGCCACCAAATACCCAAATTGATTTTTTAATCAAGTATTGTTTAAGTTTCGAAATTTCTTTGGCATAGCTGCTTTCGCTGCCGGCAATTGCAGCCTTAACCTTTACTGAGGCGATTACCGAACCGTTGGCGTCATTCCTGTTGGCAAGCCATTCAGAAAATGCTTCTTTTATCGAATCTGTAGCGCCGTTCTTCATCGCTTCTTCCATAATTAAGGCAATGCGGTCGCGCTGTGCCTGTACACCTTCGGCAAAACCAAAACCATATTCGGCATTGTCTTCGAAAAGTGAGTTTGCCCAAGAGGGACCGTGCCCCGATTCTTTATGTTTGCAATAAGGTGTTGACGGGGCCGAACCACCATAGATAGATGAACATCCTGTTGCATTGGCAATCATCATTCTTTCGCCATAAAGCTGTGTAATTAGTTTAATATAAGGTGTTTCACCGCAACCGGCACATGCGCCGGAGAATTCGAACAGCGGCTGTGCAAACTGCGAATTTTTAACCGACTGGAATTTGTCGACCACTTTTTCTTTTACAGTAACATTCTGATCCATGTAGTTCCATCGTTCAATTTCAGCCTGCTGGGTTCCAAGTGGTTTCATTACAAGCGATTTTATTTTCGATGGACAAACATCGGCACAGTTGCCACAACCGGTGCAGTCGAGTACGCTCACCTGAATGCGAAAGTTCAATCCGCCAAAAGTTTTGTTTGGTGTTGCAACACGAACTTCAGTTCCTGCCGGGGCGTATTCAACTTCTTTTTCGGTTAACAGGAACGGGCGAATAGCAGCGTGAGGACAAACGTAGGCACACTGGTTGCACTGGATACAGTTTTCGGCCTGCCATTCAGGAACATGAACAGCAATGCCGCGTTTTTCGTAAGCAGAAGTACCCATCTTGAAGGTTCCGTCTTCGTATCCTGTAAAGGTAGAAACCGGGAGATTGTCGCCACGCTGGCCATTAATTACATCAACAAATTTGGTTATGTATTCAGGACGACCGGGCTGATCGTTGTTTTCTTCAACTTTAATGGTTTTCCATTCGGTTGGGACTTTAACTTTTGTAATGTTTTTACCACCGGCGTCAACCGAGGCAAAGTTCATGGTTACCATTTGTTCTCCCTTATTTCCGTAGGTTTTTACAATTGCTTTTTTCATTTCATCAACAGCAATTGAGTAAGGGATTACCTCTGTAATTTTGAAAAATGCCGATTGCATAATGGTATTGGTGCGGGTTCCCAATCCTAAATCTTCACCCAATTGAGTACCATTAATAATGTAGAAATTGATTTCGTTTTCGGCCAGGTATTTTTTCATGTGATTGGGCAACTGATTTTTGGTTTCTTCTTCATCCCAGATAGAGTTTAGCAGGAATGAGCCACCTTTTTTCAACCCTTTTAAAACATCGTATAAGTGCAGATACGCAGGAACATGGCATGCCACAAAGTCGGGCGTGGTAACCAAGTAAGTCGAGCGAATCTGTTTTTCACCAAATCGAAGGTGGGAACAGGTAAACCCACCCGATTTTTTTGAATCGTACTGGAAATATCCCTGGCACGATTTGTCGGTGGCATCGCCAATAATTTTAATTGAATTTTTGTTGGCGCCCACAGTACCGTCAGAACCCAAACCATAGAATTTAGCCTGGTAGGTCCCTTTTGGCGTAATATCAATTTCAGGTTTTGTCGGAAGAGATTTAAAGGTAACATCATCGACAATACCAATGGTGAAATCGTTTTTCGGTTCATTCATTTCAAGGTTCTCATAAACCGAAAGAATTTGCGAAGGGGTAGTGTCTTTCGAACCTAAACCGTAACGGCCGCCAACAATTAGTGGAGCATTTTCCTTTCCGTAAAAATGAGATCTGATATCAAGATAAAGCGGTTCTCCGGAGGCTCCAGGCTCTTTTGCACGGTCGAGGACTGCGATGCGTTTTACAGTTTTTGGAAGCGCTTCAATGAAATATTTGGCAGAGAAGGGGCGGAACAAATGAACTGCAATCAATCCTACTTTTTTACCCTGGGCTGTAAGGTAATCGATAGTTTCGCGAATGGTTTCGGTTGCCGAACCCATGGCGATAATTATATTTTCAGCTTCGGGATGGCCATAATAATTAAACGGGCGGTATTTTCTGCCTGTTAAATTACTGATTTCATCCATGTAACCGGCAACAATATCAGGAACTGCATCATAAAACCGGTTGGAGGCTTCTTTAGCCTGGAAGAAAATTTCGGGGTTCTGTGCAGTCCCGCGGGTAACAGGGTTTTCTGGATTTAATGCGCGGTTACGGAATGCCTGCAAAGCTTCCTGATCGATCATTGGAACGATATCTTCCATTTCAATTGCTTCAATTTTTTGTACTTCGTGCGAAGTCCTGAATCCATCGAAGAAAGCAAGGAAAGGAACTCTTGATTTGATAGTTGAAAGGTGTGCAACTCCGGCCAAATCCATCTCTTCCTGTACCGAACCTGTTCCAATTATTGCAAAACCAGTTTGGCGTGCCGAGTAAATGTCGCTGTGGTCGCCAAATATCGACAATGCATGTCCGGCAATGGCACGCGCGCTGACATGAAAAACGGTTGGCAATAACTCGCCGGCAATTTTATACATATTCGGAATCATCAGTAACAAACCCTGCGATGCAGTGTAAGTTGAAGTTAATGCCCCCGATTGTAATGCGCCATGAACTGCCCCGGCTGCGCCGCCTTCGCTTTGCATTTCTGCCAGGCGGACCGGACGTCCAAACATATTCTTTTTTCCAAACGCCGCCCACTCATCAACATATTCGGCCATGGTTGACGACGGAGTAATGGGGTAAATACAGGCCACTTCGCTAAACATGTAACTCATGTATGCCGCTGCATAGTTACCATCACATGTTATAAATTTTTTCTGCTTTGTCATTTTTAAAATTGATTTATTGTAATATTAATATTTGGTGTAATTCAAATCTTAAGCTAATACAGGAACCCAAAAAGCCATAAGGGAATTTTATTTTCTACTCCAGTTTCAATTACGTCAGAGGCTGCATAAAAATCGGACCCCGGCTCTAATTTACGCCCGCCAACCACAAAATGATATTTGTGGTTTACAAAAAAATCGGCATCGGGCGAACTTTTAACATCACATCGGTAATCTACCTGGTTATAAAAGAACGTTTGACGCAAATTTAAACTATCGGTATTATTTGGCGCTATGGCATAAAGCAAATTTGTATTGTGCAAATATACTTTTTCCGGTTTTTTCATCTGTTCATCATCGCCATTTGCATAAAGCAAATGAATGAGTTTCGCGTTTTTTAAATAATTCAGGTAATTCATAATTGTTGCCCTCGATGTTTGAATAGAGGCGGCTAATTTACTAACATTTGGTGTGAAAGGCGTTTCTGACGCTATGATGTACAGCAGTTTTCTGAGTTTTGGAAGATATTTTAATTCGATTTGGTTGATGTACGGCACATCGATTTCAAGCGCCAGGTTAATATGCATTAACAACCGGTTCACATAAAAATTGGGGTCATCGATAAAATAGGGGAAATAACCGCTTTTCAAATATTCATCGAAATAAGCCAGCGGCCTTACTTTCGAAATAATTTCCCGTGCAATTTCAACATGGTTCGTAATTATCTCCTCAAAGGTGTAGTGTCCGAAATTATTGCCGGTTTGGTAATTCAAATACTCTCTGAAAGAAAGCCCTTCGAGATGGTAAATATTGGCTATTCCCTGAAGATCGGGGTTTCCTTCTGCTATGCGAAGTATCGGCGACGAGCTGAAAATAATTTTTAATTCCGGGATTTCATCAACACACTTTCGTAAATCAGCCGACCAATCGGGATATTTCTGAATCTGGTCTAAAACCAAAACTTTTCCGCCCCTTTTTGCAAATTCATCGGCATACGAACTGATTTTTCGTTTGGTGAAATAAAAGTTATTCAGGTTGATGTACAAAACTGTATTGTCGTCGCTGTATTTATCCCTGATGTAATCGAGTAAAAACGTGGTTTTTCCCACACCCCTAAAACCCTTGATACAAATGAGTTTCCGGTTCCAATCGATGTGTTTCGCAAGTTCCCTTTTTATGGTAGGTTTCGAACTTTCGAGCAGCGACTTATGTGTATTTTGAAAAAACTCCAATTTTTAAATTTTTTGCAAAAATAGTCAGATTTTATAAATAGCTGCAATCTTTAGATAGCAGTATTTGAAAATAGTTGTAATTTATAACTGATAAAAATAGTGAAATTCCGGAATATGATTAATCGTATTGGTGTAGTATGAAAAATAGTAATTTTGCCAGAAACAATTTGTAATGCGCAAAAAGCCTGAGCTTCTTTTACCGGCCGGAAACGCCGAATCGTTTTTTGCTGCCCTGCAGGCCGGAGCCGACGCGGTTTATCTTGGGTTGTCGCAATTTAATGCCAGGGCCAGGGCCAGCAATTTCAACCAGTTTCAATTTATATCAATATTAAAAGAAGCAAAAAAACGGAAGGTTTTGGTTTACGTTACATTGAATACGGTAATCAAAAACAGTGAAACAGGTATGTTAATTGAATATCTCCATTTTTTAAACGAAGCTGGCGCCGATGGAATTATTGTTCAGGATTGGGGTGTTTATTATATTGCCAAAAGATATTTTCCAAAACTAAAAATTCATGCCAGCACACAAATGGGGGTACACAATTCGGTGGGCACAAAATTTTTAGCCGAAAAAGGTTTTCACCGGACGGTGCTGGCGCGCGAACTTACCCTCAAGGAGTTGGAAACTGTGGTTAAAAGGTCGGCAATCGAAACCGAAGTTTTTGTGCATGGCGCCCTGTGTTACTCTTTTTCGGGCATGTGCCTGTTCAGCAGCTACACGGGTGGGAGAGGGTCTAACCGCGGTATGTGCGCCCAGCCCTGCCGCCGCGAATACGACGATAAAAACCGGAAAAAATGCCTTTTCAATTTAAAGGATAACCAATTGCTGGAATACATTCCGAAACTCACGGAGATGGGAGTTTCGGGTTTGAAAATTGAAGGCCGTCTTAAATCGGGCGAATATACGTACCGGGTTGGTTTGGCGCATCGAATGGCGCTTGATGATGAAACCAAAATACAGCCAGCCCTTCAAAGTCTTGAGATGGATTTTGGGCGGCAAAAAACCAGCTATTTTTTTGGTGGCGATGTAAAACTGGCCATTTCGGAGGAAACTTCTACCGGGATTTATCTGGGTAGGGTTGAAAAAGTTTCGGGGAATAAAATCCTGATTTCATCATCAATGCCAATCGAACCCAGATATAGGTTGCGTATTCTCGGGCAAGCCGCTGCTGAGCCGGTTTATGTAATTGTGAGAAATCCGGTTAAAGAGGGCAATTTTTACTGGATTGAAAAGGAGAATCAAAAAATTGAAGTACTGGGCCGCGTGTTTTTGACTAAATTGCAGTACCGGAAATTTCAGGATAAACTGGAAAATGTGACCCAACTTCCATTCAAACCCATTTCTTCAGATTTCAAGAAAACAATTTTGAATGGTTTCATTGATAAATATGAACCCGTTAAGGAAAAGCTTTATTTCAGGATAAATTCAATGGAATGGATGAGCCTAATCAATTTTAACGAACTTAACGGGTTGTTCCTGTCGTTTTCGAAAATAACGTGGGCCAGGTTTAATCAGGGAGATGATTTCATTCAAAATAACCGCGATAAAATTTATATCGAACTGCCCAAATTTATTGCCGAAGAAACGATTGGTTTTTATGCAGGGTTGGTGAATAAAATGGTGCAGCACGGAATTAGGAATTTTGTAATCAGCCATCTTTCGCAAAGACTTTTGATTCCTGAAAATTGCCGGATTATCACCAGCGAAAATGTTTACGCGTTTAACGATGCGGCCGTTAAATGCATTCAAAGCGAGGGTGTTGAAAATTTTACCTACCCGTTTGAGATTGATTTTGAAACACTCGAAACCATCAGCAATAAAAGTGGGATTGTACCGGTTTACTTCTATCCTGAACTGTTTTATTCAAGAATGCCTGTTCATTTGGAAGCCAGCGAAGAATTTTCAGGCGACGACGCCAAAACCAAATACAAAAGGTACCGGAAAAACGGGATTACGATAATTGTCCCCGATCGTGCAGTTTCCATTTTGCACCATAAAAACCGGCTGGCAAAACTTGGGTTTTCCAGCTTTTTAATCGATGTGAGTTACGATATATTTTCGAAAAACCGTTTGAAAACACTTAAAACAAGGTTTTTGAAATCGGAACCAATTCAGCCGACCACCACCTTTAATTTTACAAAAGGGTTGAAATAAGCATAAAAAAGACTGCCCTTTTGGACAGTCTCTTCATTTATATTGTATCTCTTGTTCCTTCCGTCAACTGACGGAGAGGCAGGGAGGGGCTTTATTCGTCGTTCATCGATGTTAAAAACTCTTCCATCGAGTTGGCGCGCATCAAACGTGTTTTCATAAATTCCATGGCTTCCAGCGAATTCATTCCACCAAGGTAGTGGCGCAAAATCCACAGTTTGTCGATGATTGCTTTCGAGAACAGCAGATCTTCGCGGCGGGTGCTCGATGCAGGAATATCCACCGATGGGAAAATTCGTTTGTTCGAAAGTTTCCTGTCGAGTTGCAATTCCATGTTACCTGTCCCTTTAAATTCTTCGAAAATAACATCATCCATTTTCGAGCCTGTTTCGGTGAGCGCTGTTGCAATAATGGTAAGCGAACCACCCTCTTCAATATTTCGGGCAGCTCCGAAAAAACGTTTTGGTTTGTGCAGTGCGTTGGCGTCAACCCCTCCCGAAAGCACTTTTCCAGATGCCGGCTGAACCGTGTTATATGCACGTGCCAAACGGGTAATCGAGTCGAGCAGTATAACCACATCGTGTCCGCATTCAACCATGCGTTTTGCTTTTTCGAGCACAATATTTGCAATCCTTACATGTTTGTCGGCCGGTTCGTCGAAGGTAGATGCCACAACTTCGCCATTTACACTGCGCGCCATATCGGTTACCTCTTCAGGCCGTTCGTCAATGAGCAGTACAATCATATACACTTCGGGATGGTTCGCCGATATTGCATTGGCAATCTCTTTCAGCAGTACTGTTTTACCTGTTTTGGGCTGTGCTACTATCAAACCGCGCTGGCCTTTTCCAATGGGCGCAAACATATCAACAATGCGGGTCGAAAGGTTGTCGTGCCCGTTTCCTGTCAATTGAAATTTCTCGTTTGGAAAAAGCGGGGTAAGGTGATCGAATGGCACGCGGTCGCGAATATAATCGGGGCTCCTTCCGTTTATCTCGAGCACTTTTACCAACGGAAAATATTTTTCACCTTCTTTTGGCGGACGAATGGTGCCTTTAACCGTATCGCCGGTTTTTAAACCCAGCAGTTTTATTTGCGATTGCGAAACATATACATCGTCGGGAGAATTCAAATAGTTATAATCCGACGAGCGTAAAAACCCATAACCATCAACAAGAATCTCCAAAACCCCTGTATTGGTAATAATTCCTTCAAACTCAAACTGACGGATTTTTTGTTTTCCGTTTCCGTTTCCGTTTTGGTTTTCATTTTCATTTTTTGGTTTTTGCGAAATTTGCTGTTCGATGTTTTCCGGCTCATTTATTACAGGCATATCAACATTTTCCGGAATCTCCTCATTTACAGGCACATCCAAATCTTCCATATCTTTCGGGATTTCCATTTTTTCAGTTTTTTCAAATCGCTGAGGTTGTTTATCGACATTAAATTTCTCTTTCCGGTGAAACTGTTTTGGATGGAAAACCTTTTCCGTTTTTTCATGATCGGGTTTAATTTCTTCTTTTCGAACAGGTTTTTCAGGTGCAATTTTTTGTTCAGGTTCGGCAATTGGTGGTTTCTCGCGGCCAAACCCTTTAATAATGGCTTTTATTTGTTCCTGGCGCGACTGAACTGCCGACTCCTGCTGAACGTGTTTCTTTTTTCCGGTTTCCACCTTTTCGCGTTTTAATATAGGCTCAATGCGTTCACGGCGCGGCCGGTTTCCCCGCAAATCTTCCTGCTGGGTATTCTGGTTTTCGGGTATAAAAGTCTTTTTTGACAGAAACGATTTAATTCCCTTTTCCTCTTTGGGCTGCTCTTTTGCAACAGTTTTCCGTTCTGCTTTTTCAGCTTCCTGAATCGCCTGGGTATCCAGTATTTTATACACGAGATCCTGTTTTTTTAGCGCTTCAAATTTTTTAATATTAAGCTCTTTGGCGATCTCCCTCAGCTCTGGAACGAGCTTTTTGTTCAGTTCTAAAATATCGTACATGGTTCAAATATTATTCCTATTTTTTTTGATGTTAATTGTTGAATAAAACTCTGGAACAATTGAAGTGGGGATTTGAATTCCTAAAATTCGGGTGCAAGTATATTAAAATACTTTGTACCAAACAAGAATATAAAACTCTTTTTTCAGAATTATCTTCTAATTGTTGCTAAAATACTGTTTTAATTTTAAAATACAAGCAAGTTTACGTCTGGTTTTTAAAATAATCGGGATAGAAAAATCAGTCAGTGTACATTTTATACGAAATGCAATAAAAAAAGGTTTATAACCTGATATTGTATTTCAGTTTCAGCCTCACTGTGCTTTCATCCAAAATATAAGCGCTTTCAGGTTTGTTAAAGTTCGATGTCCATGCCAGGATTATTTCGTTTCCCGGTTTTATTATCCACTGAAAACGTGCCTGCCAGTCCGCGCTGTTACTTGCATTATCGTATTGGAAATAGTTGTAAAGCGTTACATTTGGGCTAAACAGGATATTGGCGTTTAACTGAAAAATGTTGGCCGTAAAACTTCCGTCGGGGAGCGTAATATTGTTTTGTGTAACCGTTCCTCCAATAAAAAACGGGACGGCAATTTTCCAGTTGACCATCATTTTTATATCGTTTCTTGACCCGTTGTAAAAATCGCCAAACCGGAAGCTTGCTTCTCCCCATACATTTCGGGCGCCTTTTGTTTCGAGCTTAATTTGTTGCTGCCACCATTCGTAAGTTCCCTGCGGGATAACAAAGTCTTCAAAAATATTGAAGTCTTCGGTGAGCGATTCGTACTGGCTAACCAACGAATACCTGATTGATTCGCCCGACAGAAACCGGATTCCAAGGGGTTGAACTTCAAATTCGCGGCTTTCCAAATCTTTTGTTTCGAAATTGGTTATATAATCGAAGCTGCCACCCATTTCAATTTGCAAAATCCCCCATTTGTTCGGGCGCGGGCCAAACTTCAGCTCACCATACGATTCCCTGATGTTGGTGCGCGGAACAAATCCCATTCCGGCAACAAAGTTTTTTCCAATTTGATGATACCCGAGGCGGGCTTTTATAAAATCGTTCGGATAAACCACCTGTGTTCCCCACGACACATCGTTTCCTTCCAACTCTTTTGTATTCGATTTTAACCCAAACAGCATGAACGATGCATTTTTATTCTTCTGAAATGTTGAGGTTGACAGGTTCAAATCGGCGCCAACCACCAGATTCGTTTCGTTGTCCAGCGCATTTCCGCGGGTTCCGATTATGCCAACCGACGATTGCTTTCCGAGGTTCCGTGTTACCCGTGCCACCGAGAAATTGTTAATCCCGTTTTCGCGGGCATCGTTAATGTACATCATGCCTATGTTCCAATTATCAATCTGGCCCGATAATTTTGCCCCCACATTTATTGGGATTGGGCCGCCAAGCGAGTCTAAACCCATTCGCCGCGAGAAAAACGGGATAATACTTTTTGAAACAGGGCTTGTATCGTCGGCATCGATGCCAAATTTAAAATGACTTGCCCCATCGAGAAAAAAGTCGCGCTTTTCGGGGTAATGTAAACTAAACCGGGTAAGGTTAATTTGCCGGTCGTCAACTTCGGTTTCGGCAAAGTCGGTGTTTATGGTAAGCGACGATTTCAATCCCGGGGTAATCTGGTAAAAAAGGTCAACGCCACCGGTTAGTTTCGGGTCGTTTTTCTCTCCTTTTTTTGTGTTTAACCCTGTAACGATGTAAGGCGAAATGTCGAGTCCGATTCCCTGCGTTATATTTTCAATCCCATCCAAAATTCCGGCATCCGAAACCTGGAATTTATAAGCATCCAGGTTTGAAACAGGCCAATATGATGCCTCGAGATTATTTACGATATTCCTGATAAATTTTACTCCCCACTGTGTGCTTTCCTTGTCGAACCCCATGGTTTTAAACGGAATGGCCATTTCGGCTTCCCAACCCCAGTCGGTAATTTTGGCTTTTCCTGTCCAAAGGCCATCCCACTCTTTGTTTAAAACTGCCCCGTTTCCGCTTACAAGAGCATCGCCAATCGAGCCGCGGGGGCCAATCTGAAACCAATACCCGTTTCGTTTGTCGAGGTAAGTGTCGAGAATAATCTGAACCCGGTCATCTTTTCCAAGGCTCACATCGCGGGCCATTTCTTTGGCTGTAATTTTTTTTGGGTCGTCCCAGCATTTTACCGCGAAATAGATGTTGTTGGCATCATAACAGGTAAGAAAAATGGTTTTTTTCGAAACGGGCTGGCCTTCGAAAGGTTC
The DNA here is from genome assembly GCA_947085485.1 of uncultured Prolixibacteraceae bacterium. Lineage (GTDB taxonomy): Bacteria > Bacteroidota > Bacteroidia > Bacteroidales > Prolixibacteraceae > Draconibacterium. Next base: position 9,789 of record CAMTWS010000146.1, on the reverse strand, counting down.
GCGCTGGTAAAACTCATCAACCGCAAAAGCTTCGTCCCAAACCTTTTCGTTTACATGGCCATCTATCGTTGGCGGAGTGTTAACCCTTACTGCTTTTATGGTATGCTGCGCATTGGCGGCGTTTAAAAAAACAAGAATAACAGCGAGTGAGAACAGATAAGGTTTCAAATGATTCAGGTATAAAATTTAAGGGCGCTAAAGTAGTAAAAAATGGGAAACAGCTATTTTGATGAATCGTAGTTTTTCGGGGTCGGCTTCATCAACAGAAGGGGCTTCCAACCAAAAAAAGAAGCGTGCCCCTCCGTCAACAGACGGATGAGACACGCTCTTTTTTAAATCACTGTAGTATGTACTTTTTAAAAACTTTTCTGGCCTCCTCCTGACGCTTCTGTCAGGATTTTCAACCCAACCCCATCCAGGGAGGGGAGTTTAAAAGCCAGTCTCCCTTACCCCCTCTTGTGGAGGGGGCAGGGGGAGGCTTTTATTTCTTAAACACCACTTTACCGTTGTAAATAGCCTCACCCAAAATCACGCGGTAAATGTACATTCCGCTGATGATGGTTTCGGGCCTGAACTCGGCTTCGTAGCTTATACCGCCATTGATAGGCTGTTCGAAAATGGTTTTTACCATGCGGCCGGTCATGTCGTATAATTCAATACGGGCATTAACAGCTTCGGGCGAAACAAACTCGAAACGCAGCTTTTCGCTGAACGGGTTAGGATAAACCTTCAGATCGGCATATCCAACCTCTGGTGCAATAGCGGTTGTAATTTCTTCAGAATTGTCAGAAGCAACGGTATTCTTATTTACGTTACTCGAACTGGCATACAAACCTGGGTTAATTGTAAAGACTTCATTGTCATTGCTGTTTTTGTAAGTATTATCTCCGTTGAAACCAGCATTTACAGTGTAAACACCAGGTAACTGGGTAACCAGCATTTTCACCGATGCACGGCCACTACCGTTTGTTGTGGCAGTTATCGATTGTGAACCAATAGTGAAGGTTATGGTCTTACCCGAGATACCCCTCCCGCTACTATTCGTCAATATTGCAGTCAATGTAGCCTGATTATTTACTACAACGGATAAATGGCCAATATAAGTCAATACTGTTGTATTAGTGCCTGAAGGCTGGACGATTGCCACCGAAGTAGTAGTTGTAAAGGTCGGACATCCTGGATTTGCAACAGTGTAGGTTACTGTATAGGTCGCAATACCACTTGTGCTTGGAGTAATTGCTCCGGTTAAAGAATTAATTGCTAATCCAGCAGGACTGGCAGTATATATTCCACCAGTTGTTCCTGTTCTTGTTACATTTACGGTTCCTGAAACAGATCTATTGAATGGAGAACCAATATAAGCTATAGTAGCAAAAGGTGGAGTTTTCGGAGCAGCAGTTCCTGAACCAGCAAGGCTTGTACAACCATCAACAGTTCTTGTTACGGTATATGTACCTGCCGTTGTTACAGTGATTGAAGCCGTGCTTGCGCCGTTGCTCCAGGCAATTGTTCCACCAGCAGGAATTGATAAGACAGAACTGCCACAATTATTGGCTACCGTTACAACCGGAGTTGCCGGAATAATTTTCGGAGCAGCAGTTCCTAAACCAGCAAGGCTTGTACAACCGTCAACTGTTCTTGTTACGGTATATGTTCCTCCCGTTGTTACAGTGATTGAAGCCGTGCTTGCGCCGTTGCTCCAGGCAATTGTTCCACCAGCAGGAATTGATAAGACAGAACCGCCACAATTATTGGCTACCGTTACAACCGGAGTTGCCGGTGCTGTTTTCGGTGCTGCAACGCCTGAACCAGCTGCACTTGTACAACCGTTTACAGTTGTAGTTACAGTATAGGTTCCTGCTGCATTAACAGTTATTGAAGCTGATGATTCATTTGTGCTCCATAACAAGGTTCCTGCAGCTGTTGTTGACAACGTTGAAGTTCCATTACAGTTATTTACTACTGTTATAATTGGTGCTTCAGGTGCTGTTGGTTGTGTATTAATTATCACAGCTGAAGAAGGTGCAGAAATACAACCGTACGAATTTTTGGCTGTCACATAATAGGTTCCAGCAGTTACGCCTGTAAATATCCCGTTAGTATTGGTATAATTGTTTCCATCAATACTGAAAGTCAGGCCAGCTAATGCAGAGCTAACTGTTATTGTTCCGGTTTGTACGGTACAGGTAGGTTGAGCTGTTACACTGGCAAGTGGAGCTTCCGGAGCAGTAGTATTAGATTCAATAAATACTTGAATTGTTCCTGTACATCCGATTGCATCTCTTATTTCAATTGTATGAGCACCTGCACTTACGTCATTGAAGAATCCATTTCCGGTAAAATGTCCACCGTCAATACGGTAATCATAGTTCGTGCCTGGTTCATTTGAAGTTCCACCGGTTCCCTGTATAACAAGACCACCTGCGCTGATGTTACAGTCGATATCGGTTTGAGAAACTACAGTTCCACTTACCTCAGTATTTATTGTAATTGTTATCGGCGCTGAAGTTGCAAAACAAATACCATTATATACAGTTACCGAGTAATCACCGCTCTGAGTAACAACAATTGACTGAGTTGTCCCACCACAGGGACTCCACAGGTAAGCAGTACCTTCAGAAGCCGTAAGCGTCACACTACCACCGTAACAAACGGTTGTAGATCCGATGACAGTGATGGTTGCTACCGGAGGAGTGTTGATGGTTACAGTGAAGCTGTTTTCTACCCAGCAGTTCGGAGTAGTTCCAGTTTCTGCATAGACATAAAGTGTTGCAGTACTTGTGATTGATTCTCCTACAAGGAGTTTGTTACCTGTCTTGCCAGATACAGTATAGTAATTACCAACGATCAATGGAGGTAAAGTATAGCTGTCGCAAGCTTCAACTGCTTCAGGAGCATCAGTTAATGGTAATGGAATCACCGTTACTTTTACATCACTGTAAGCAGTACACACATTACCATTAAGAGTTGAGCTGGCTACCCTGCGATACCAGGTGTCTTCGGTCAAATTTCCAGACTGGTAATCAATTCCTGTGGCCAAATCTATATTGTTGAATGTCGTTCCATCAGTGCTTATCTGCCACTGGTAGCTTATTGTACCACTGCCAGTTGCAACCGGACCGGTGAGTAATGTTGGAGCTGTACCCCAGCAAACTGATTGCGCACTTGCAATCACACCAGGTATAACTTCGTCTTGTACTGTAATCTTCACTGTATTACTGCTAAACACGTAACCGCAAGATGGAACGCTAAGGTCTGATCCAATTACACGATACCATGTAGTTGCTGTTAAAGCAGCAGGAGTGTATGATATGCCGGTGAATCCAGTTTCATCCCAATTCAATCCATCAATACTTTGTTCCCATATATAACTGAAGCCACTGGTGCTACCAGTTGCAAGAGTTGTTACAGAAAGTGCTGAAGGCACAGTATTGTAACAAATAGTCTGATTTGAACCAATTTCAGGCTGAGTAAAAGGTTGTGCCACTGTTATCTTAACAATATTGCTTGTAACATTGCCACATGCAGGAGAACCAGCATCAGTTGCGATAACCTGATAGTAGTAAGTTCTTGTTAATATACCAGGTGCAAAGGAAGTACTGTTTGTTTTAACATTGGTCCATGGAGCTAATCCATTCGGACTACGTTGCCATTGGTAACTGAAAGGACCTGTTCCACCGGTTGCCGGCGTTGCATTTAGAGCAGCCGTACCACTACTGTAGCATATTGACTGAGACGCACTCACAATCGGAGCAACCAAAGGAACATTAACAATTACAGTGGCTGTACCGCCTAGTAACTGTGAACAACCGTTTGCATCTTCCACACTGATTAAAGTATAGACAAACGTTCCGCCTGTTCCGGTTAACTGAGTTACCGTTGCGGTAGGACCCGAACTGGTAACAGTTTGATTAGTACCGCCATTGACTTCATATGTAAAGATATAATTAGCTGTTCCGTTATCACCAGTAAAGGTTACTAGAGGCGCAGTCGAATTATTACATACCTGTATATTTCCGGCAATTGAAGCTTCTGGCAGTGGATTCACTATTACTGTTGTGCTGCAGGTAACTGTATTGCCACATGCATCTGAAATCGTCCAGTTAATTGTTGATTCTCCTACATTGAAAGTACCAGTTGCATCGTTACCAACAGTTAATGGTTTTGTCGTTGCACCTGTAACAATGTATTTAACAGTGACATTACCACAATTATCAGTAGCAATCAGTTCAGGTATTGTATTACATTACCGGATAGTTTGCAGAAAGTTTGTGCTGTTGGACAAGTAATGGAAGGAGCTGTATTGTCTTCGATTGTGATTACCTGGGTGTAAACCAGGCTTGTGTTACCACAATCGTCGGTTACAGTCCATGTATTTGTAATTGTACCAGCCTGTGAACAGTCGGTTCCGGCAACAAAGATACCGGGCACTTTCACGATGTCTGCAACATCAACGTCGCAGAGGTCAGAAGCAACCGGGAACAAAGCCTGTGCTGCTGCAATTCCTGCTGCATCGCTGCATTCAACTGTTTCGTCAGGGTCGCCTGCGGCGGTAGTCCATGTTGGAGCTGTATTGTCACTTCCTGTATTCGAATAAGTCTGTCCTACAAGAACACTATTTATTTCATCAGTTACACTGAATGTATAAGTTACAATCCAGTTGCAATCGGTACCTGTAACATTTGTTCCGGTTAAAGTAGCTGTAACAGGTGCCCCACAATTGTCGGAATAACCTTCAATTGCAATAGTTGCATTAAACGGCGCCGCATTAGCTGCATTGACCTTGCATGCATCAGTACCTGTTGTGCCGGCATAAGGTGTTCCGGTTAAAACAGGTGCCTGTTTATCGCTAACTACAACATCAAACGAACAAGTTGCTTTATTGCCGCTTGCGTCTGTTACAGTCCAAACCACAGTAGTAATTCCTTTTGGGAATACAGCTCCAGCTAAAGTAGCAGTGCTGTTAAAATCATTGCTGATTGTAGCACCTGGACAATTATCGCTAAACGATGTTGGGTTGAATTCTGTTCCAACAACAGTGTAAGTACACATATCGGGATCAGTTTCTTTTGCCTGGTTGCTTACACAAGCAATAACCGGATTCTGATTATCGACAACGGTTACTGTCTGATCACATTCGGTCAGATAGACGAAACCTCTGGTTAAAGCAGTCCGGCGAATGGTTGTGTTACCTTTGGGGTATGCCGCATCGAACGGAAGATTGTCCATTCTTCGTTTCATAAAGAGTATCTCACCACAACCTGTAATTATGTTGGGTGCAGTAATTGATGCTTCAGGGATGATTTTGTCACACTGCCCAGCATCTGTTGGGAAAGGAGTTAGCGTTGTACATGCTATCGTAACTGTGATATTACCTGTAACAGTGATTATCTGGTCGGATGAGAGCGAAATATTTCCATTCACATCTGATGCTGTCCAGGTAATTTTTGTGATACCTACCGGGGATTCATCTGTTAATGCCTTACCGTCTTGCCTTGTTCCCTGAATGCTGTGAATTCCACAGTTATCGGTTGCAGTGGCAGTGCCAATTGTAGAAAGCGGAATGCTTATAGTACACGCCCCCAGCGAGGGTTGCGTTACATTGGCCGGTTTGGTGACAAGTGGCAATACTTTGTCCTGAACGGTTACAACTGCAACACAAGTTGCCCAGTTGTCATAAGGATCGGTTGCAGTGAGTGTTATATTATGGTTTCCAACTTCGCCGCAAACGAATGAGCCTTTAGATACAGAAAGCGTGAAACCGCTTGGATCGGTTGTTCCGCCATCAATTTGCGAACCGGTAAGCGTTGCAATTCCACTTTCATTCAGATAGATAATGGTAGGGGTAGCCCTACAAACGACATTTGGCGCTTGGGTATCCTGTACTTTCATTATACCGTTCTGGTAGGTAATCTGGTAATTAGCCAAACCTGTACCTAAAGCAGCGCTAATTGCAATGGTATGGTTACCCACTGTAGCCGCTTGTGCAGTGCCAGCGCTGGTAATTGTAGCAGAAGTTACGGCATCGCCATTAACCAAACCGTTGGTTGTAAATTCTGTACCTAAGATGGTATAGGTGGTATTGAATTCCTTGGTGATGTTGTTGGCGGTGATGGTAAGGGCTTTTTTAGTGATTGTCAAATCAGCTCCGGTGTAAGCAAGCGTATAGTCGCCGCTCAAAGCCAGAGTTCCCTGATTGATCGCCCAATCTCCAACACTTTCGCCAGGTGTTCTGTCCAATGATCCTGTGAAGGCGTCTGAACCGATTAAAGCAGGGCTGAATGTGTATGTCAAAGCAGGATCGCTTTCGCCATAAACTTTTGTTTTGGCAACAGCGGCAACATTGATTGTCAGTTTGGTAATGGTCAACTCAGCCTCCCCATCCGAATAAACAGTACCACAACCGCCGGTGATTAGGCACCTGTATTTGCGGCCGCTTAGTGAAACGGTGGGTCTGGTGAGGGTTAAGGTGGCTGTATTTGCAGTTGAATAAATGCCTCCATTGCTTATTGTATTCCATGCTGTGCCATTGTATTCTTCCCACTGGTAACCCGTAGCATTTGAAGCTGCAACTGTAAAACTGGCATCTGCACCATAAGTAATACTTTGGTTGCCAGGTTCTCCCGTTATTGCAGGCAGAGCATTTACTGTTATTGTAGCCGTTGCCCCTGTAATTCCGGTTGTGCGGGTACAATTAGTTCCTTGAATAGAAGACAGGGAATAAACCGTTGTTTCGGTTGGGTTTGTCGTTACGTTAAATGGTGTACCACTTACAACCTCGTCATAAGTTACACCATTTATTATTAAACTGAACGGGCCTGTTCCTGAAGTAGATGTATATGTTAATTGACCTGTACCCCCGGCACAAATTGTATTTGCACTTAAACTGCCCTGGGGCAATGGGTTTATGGTTACTGAAATTAGATAACTACCACTAATGCAACCAGTAAAACTGTTCTTTACAGTAAGTGTTCCGGTATAAGTTGCTGCCGCAGCGGCACCAGGTACAACAAGTGTAATAGGTGTGGCTGGCAATTCGGCGTTTGTTACATTTACAAAGCCCGCAGTTTGGGCAGCTGCACTATATACTATACTATATCGATCCGGCCCATTTGTAGTGACTGAATAGCTTAAATCAGCAGATATAACACCGGCACATACCGGCAAAATGCTGCCCAATGTTATTGTTGGCGCAGAACATGGCGCACCCGTGGTTACATTTACAACACCAGTTCCTGTAAAATAGGTATCGTTTGTATTACTTGCTGCAGAACTTGTACTCCCCCAGGTACCTATGGCTTTGCCATTCCCGGCAAGTGTGAGGTATGTGGCCGGATGAGTGAAACCATTTAGGTTAACCTGTGAACCTGAAGCGATTGCAAGTGTATAAAAGGTTGTAGCTGAACCTGTAATATTTTGCGTTGGACTGCCATTAAAAGTGACTGTTCCTGTGCCAGCAGTAAATGTCCCGCTTTTTGACCAATTGCCTTTAACATCTATTGTTTGTGTACCAGCCAAAGTTAATGGAGCCGATGCATTAATTGTTAAATTCCCGTTTACAGTTCTTGTAGCTGCAGTATTCCATGTTTTTATACCAGTGTTTGTGATTATAAGGTTGTTATAATCCCTATCAGTAACTACCTGAGCCGAAGTTCTGTAATATTCAACTGTTCCAGTTGTACTTAAACTTGTTGTAGTCCAATTTCCAGTACCTTGATTTTGTAAAGACCCATTTGCAACAGGACCTAATCCTGAATCATCAGCAGTTTTTATTAACCATTAGAGCCCATAACCAAAGTGGCATTAACATTATTCCCTGTTCTGATTGACCCTGTTGATGAACTAAAATCCAAGGTACCATTGACTGTAAGTGTTGAACCATTACCTAATGTCATTTGATAACTTAATTCATCAAGAATTGTTCCCTCTTCAATTGTAACATTACTACTTACGATTGTCGCTGCACTCATTGATTTTGTTCCACTCCCTGAAAAAGTAAGATTACTATATGTTCCTGCGCTTACCGTCTGATTACCACTTCTGTTATAATTCACATCAAAACTCCATGTCCTCCCTGTTGGGATTGGTGTAACGGCAGTATTCTGGGTTAGCAAAATGCCTGTACCACTGGTGGTTAAAGAATTGCCACTCAAAGCTGATGTTACCATATCCAGGGTTATGTTTGAATTAATCGTAAGAGCAGATGAAACTGTTATAGCACCCGTAGCAGTTTTTGTCCCGCTGTTTGAAAAGGTTAGGTTATTGCATGAATAAGCACCAATAGATTGATTAGTACCATTATAATTTACAGTGTTAGTAGATGCTACAAGACTGCCTCCTGTTATATTTCCACCAAGATTTAGAATTCCATTTGAAGAAAACCTAATGTAATTATCTTCAGATCCTCCGTTCATTGTTATATTTCCTGTCACGTTGACAATCCCGGTTGAAATCTGAATTTCACTTTCTGCATTAACATGTCCAGTCGCTGCAATTGTTACTGAAGCACATGTTAAAGCACCAGAACCTACAATAAGATACTTATCGTCACCATTTCCAGTTCCACCCCCAATTGAAACAACGTTAGAAACGGTAAGGCTATTTGTACTACTTATTGTTATGCTTTGAGCATTATCACCACCGTTAATTGTAAAAGATTTACAAAAAGCTGCTGTATTAATTGTAACACTTTTATTATCAGGAATAACAACATCATGTGCAGTAGTTGGAACAACCCCTAAAGACCAGTTAGTGGATGTATTCCAGTTGACTGAAGTATTACCATTCCAAGTATTAGTTTGGCCCATCGTCGCACTCACAAAAACAAAAATCGCCATCATAAACACGACAGCGAAAATCAATGATTTAAGTAAAGGTGTTTTCATTTGGTTTGTTTTAAGGTTAATAACTGTAAGGTTTTCACGGGCAGAGCTGCCGGTGTGTAAAAACCGTTTCAAGCCCTGTGTTTAACGGGCTGCAAGTTTTGTTAAATGATGTAAAGGTTTTCATAATTATTTGTATTTTGGTTGATATTGATTTTTGTTAATTGCCGAAGGTAGGGCAGTTGCTGCCTGTATATTATGGTATAAGGTTTTTATCGTTTGGTAAAGTATTGCCATCGTCGTTTTTTAATTTAATTGTACCTGGATATGATTTGTATAATAAACGATTAAGCGGTTTGCACCGCGGTAAAGCCACTTTGTTGTTTGCGAGTTGTTGTTGCCGGCGCCCGGGCTTACGGTTAAACCGTGCCTTTTTCCACCGTGAATTGAATTTTCGGCGCCTTTGGCGGGTTGCGCGGGGCCATGCCCGGCTGCGTGGCCCGGCATGCCGTTGGTTCTGTTAAATGCAGGGTTGTTCGTCATAATTATGGTATTTTGGTTGATATTCGATTGTATTATTTTCAGAAAGCCGGGTATCAACTGCCCGATAATTATACCACCAGGGTATGGCCTCAGGCGTTTCGTCACCGTATTTGCCCTGAATGGCTTTCACCATGAATTCAAGGCATTTCAGCATAATTAATTTCGGATTAAAGTGGGGGCGGGTTTTGGGCAAGGTTTTTAACGTTTGGTAAAGTTTTTTCATCATTATGGGTTTTTTAGTTAAATAATGTCACTGGTCATTTGTCATTTGCTTTGAACTTTAAACTTTGAGTCTGCTCCGAAAAGTCCTTTGACCCCCTAACCCCCAAAGGGGGGACTTCCTAATTCAATGATTTTCAGATGTTCCCCTTTGGGGTTAGGGGTCAAACAGATGAAAATTATTGAATTTCCGACTTTTCGGAGT
>CAMTWS010000145.1:0-12703 GCA_947085485.1 uncultured Prolixibacteraceae bacterium | reverse complement strand
TCCGTAGTACACAAATCTGAACTCGACGACTGCCAATTTATTGAACAGCAACATTTACGCTCGGGTTAGCTGCAAAATGGGTTAAGTTCTGGGCCGGGCTGTAAACTTCCAGTTCCCATTCGGCGTTATAATCAAAACTTGTTTCAGTTGTTGCCGATTTAAGAGATTCATCTTCATTCAAAGTTTGTTCTATTGTAACAGTAGTTTCTCCGCTTGTTGGATTAGGAGAAAGAAGCAATGAATAACCGGAATAAGCAAAGAATACAAGCGTTTTGGAATAGCAGGCACCAGCGCCTGTGATATTAAAACTATAAGGACCTGACAGGGTAGGTAACTGTAAATATAACGTGCTGTTGCTGCTTGAAAAATACCAGCTAAGAGGTTGAGCTGAGCCCGATGCGAGCGAAACCGTTCTTCCTGTCATTTGGCTAAGCGTAACTTCCGTGGTACAACCCGGGTATAAAAATACCGAATTGCCGTTAAGCGTACCACTCTGGCTGGGAAATGAGTGATTATAAGCAATACAAGCCTGCTGATAGTAACTGCCTGTCTGATAAGTAGTATTTGTATCGCTTGCAATGGTTTTTGTTAATACAACAGTACCGCATGTGAGCGTAATTGTTGCAGTTAATGTCATAACAGCGGGGTATTTGTACGGGTTGCTTACAAGACACTGGTTTGTGCCCGGTATATTATTAACAAGTTGAATAGCGCTCGGGTGCGGGGAAAGAGACCAAACCACGGTACTGCCCGAAGGCAAATTGGCAACAGAATAAGCATTTGAACTGCAAACAATCGCATTACCACTAATTGACAGATTCATTAAAGTAATTGTGCGCAATAACGCTGCATGGGCGTTTACCCTTCCATATCCGAAAGTATTATCAAAGCCCGCTGTTCCCATATCTGTTGCAGATTGTTGGAGTATTTGTTTTACTTGCACTTCTGTTAACGCGGGATTTAATGAAAGTAATAACGCCGCAACACCTGAAACTTGGGGACATGCAGCTGATGTACCCCCGAAATTACTCATGTAGTTTGTATTATTATAGCCTAAATTCCCCATTCTATCTAAGGTTGTTACATCACCCAAGAAATTGGTATTACCAGTGGGAGCCACCAAATCCATCGAAGTTCCTCGCTGGCTGTAGCTCCAAATTGTTCCACTATTATTGATTGCACCCACTGTAATTACACCATTTACATTTCCTGGGAAAGCAACATCTGAAGTAGCAGGATAATCATTCCCCGAAGCAAATACAACAATTGCACCTTTCCCATTTCTTCCATGTGTTCTTGCGCTATCAATCGCTGATACAATTTCATTTGAGTATGCACCACCACCCCATGAATTACTTAATATATCAGCTCTGCGCCAAGCCCAATTAATTGCACGGGCTATTTCAATATTTGATCCATATCCAGCTATAATTCTTCCATAGATATCTTGATAAGCCGCATTGGGAACAATATTAACAGGCAGAATCTTAATATTACTGGCAATTCCTCTAATACCAATTGCATTATTACTTGCTGCCACAATGCCGGCACATGCTATTCCATGTCCTTTAGGATTTAAGGCATTTACATTTTGAGGGGCACCTAATCCTGTTGAATTGCCAATGGTATAACCATCCAAAACACGGTTTCCAAAGTCTTCATGCCCTTTGTCAACACCTTCGTCTATGATCGCTACAGTTAAATCTGTACAACCGTTAGTCATTGCCCATGCTGGTACTACATTGATGTCAATTCCCGCAACACCTCCATTTTGCCCCGTGTTGTTCTAATAATATTGCTGTGGATAGAGGGTATTATTCAACTTTATTTCTGAAAACAGCTCAGGTTCACACCAATCCACCTTTGTTTTGTTATCTATTTCATTGACTAATTTCAGTACCTCTTCTGATTTGGTGCAGATACATTTTAAAATCCATTTCTCCCTGTTCCCACTTTCAATTTCTAATTTGTTAGGGTATTCTTTAATAATTTCCTCGATATTTTCACCTGTTTTAAGCGATACTACTATACGTGGCAAAATAATTATGATATCGTTTGTCACTGTTCTATAAACGTTTGAAAAATAGTCAGAGGAGTCATGTTGAAAATTATTTCCATAGATTAAAAAACTGTTGTTTGTAAGCTTATGGAACAATTTAACATCACCATTTTTCTCTTTTTGTTTTAATTCTTCATTTTTGTTTGCTATTCGTTGCTCGTTGATTATTTGGATAAAATACATGGAACTATCCGTTTTTAGTTTAATTTCTTTCTTTTGAAAACGGTAGCCATATTGGCCAAACGAATTTATTACAACGATAAATGTGCAAATAACTAAAGCTAATGTTTTTTTCATGATTGATAATTTTACGGGTTACAGATTTCGATTTGCGCTGAATATTGCGGGCTTATACACATTGCATTTACAAAGCCGTTCCATTCTTCATATTTTACAATCGTAAAATTAAGGATGTCTCCTTCCTTAACACTGATGTTCAGTGAATCAGGGTTAAGGGTGATAGTTGTATTCACCGGCAATCCTCCTGAGATTGTTTTTTCGATTCTGAGGATATTAGAACATCCTGACCCATTATTTAAGAATTCAACTCTTCCTTGATAACAGGGACTGTCCTTTTTACAGGCGGATGCTTGCAGCAGGATAAGAAAGGTTAACCAAATGAGAGAAACAATTAAATGTTGTATTTTTTTCATGTTTTTTACTATTAATGTGTTAATTACAAAATAAATCATGGATTTTTTTTCGTATTCGGATTAATTTGTATTATCCGTTTCGAGCGCTTAAATGGGTTGGATGTGTTCGCGGGGTGCAACCTTTAAAGCAACCTTGTCGCGGTAAAGGTGTTTTGGCAATTTTAAGGGGCTCGTTTCATTTTTTCGGTTTTTTGCATTACTGTGTTTAAGACGGTGCAAGTTGTTAAAAGGTTGTGTCAATTAATATACGTAAATTACCTGTTTTGTGGATTTTAAACATGTTTTAGAGCAGACTTTCAATTGATTGAATGTTGGCACGATTGCAATCCGCTATCGGATCTGCGTCGGCGATGTACATCTCTTTGGATGGTCGGCCGCTGTTTTTTAGCGTTAATTCTTAACTTTTAATTCGGATTTTAGATTATTTTTGCAACAGGTTTACACATTAATTTGAAAGGCTTAATGTACATTTATAAAAAATGAATTATGAAACAAATTGTTTTAAACATACCCGAAAGCGAATACCGCTTTTTTATGAAAGTAATTAAGAATTTTCCTTTTGTTGAAGTTGACGAAAAGAAAAACCGGCTTCTGGAGCTGGAAGAAAAACTTACTCCGCCAAATCGTAAAATTTGGAGAAATTTCAAAGAAAGTCTCAAAGAAGTGGAACTTATTGAGCAAGGAAAAATAAAGGAAAAATCTGCTAAAGATTTTCTCAATGAGTTATAAACTTATTATTACTCCTGCTTTTGAAAGGTACATAAAACCACTTCTTAAAAAATACGTGTCGTTAAAAACTGATTTGGCAGGCTTGTTTGATTCGCTTGAAAAAGAACCCTTGCAAGGAATACCTTTAGGAAATAATTGTTATAAAATTCGCTTAGCCATTAGAAGCAAGGGAAAAGGAAAATCGGGTGGAACAAGGGTGATTACTTTTGTGAAAATCACCGCCGGAAAAGTATTTCTGCTCGTTATTTACGACAAATCTGAAATGGAAAATATTTCTGACAAAGAATTGAATGAGCTTTTAAAATCTTATAAATTATAAAAGTCAGGATTCTTTTTAGCATTCATCATCTCAAACAACACCCCTTCGCGCAATGCAAAATCGGTTTGTGTAATTTGGGCTATGCCAATTTCAGAAATGAGTTGTTCGATGAATATCACTGCCGGAACAATCAAATCCACCCTGACCATGTCCATCCCTTTCATTAAAAGCCGTTGCTCGCGGGTAGATTTTAACAGATTTTGGTAAACTGAATAAAATTCGGAGATTAAAATTTCCTGAGTAATTCGCAGTTTTTCGCCGGGATTAACCGAGTCGATAATATCGGCAATGGTATCGAAAGCGCCGGAGCAACCCACCAAAGTTTTTACGTTTTCGGTTTTGCATTTTTCGAAGGCGTTTTTATGTGCTTCGGCAAAATAGTTTTTCAGGGTATTTATTTCATCGGGAAGAATGGGATCGGAAAGGTTAAATTTATTGATAACCCGCGCCATTCCCGTGGGTTGGCTATCTTTCCAAAGCATCTGTTTGTTATGTGCAACAATAAGTTCATTGCTGCCACCGCCAATATCGAGAATGACTGCCGGATTTTTAAATTCATTAAATGCCAGCAAAACCCCGTCAAATATCAGTTCAGCCTCTTTTTCACCTGATATTAAACGTACCAGCCAGCCCGAATTTTCGCTGATTTGCTCAAGAAAATCAATTTTATTATCTGCCGTGCGGACTGCCGAAGTGGCTACAACCCTCACTTTTTCAGCATTTAAATCGCTGATTATTTTTTTATGGATTTGAAACGATTGTAAAACCCTTGAAGTTGCTGCTTCACTAATTTCGTTTTCGTTGATTTTATTATCGCCCAGTTTTACCAACTGTTTGCTTTGGTGCAGAATTTTATATCCAAATGAGTTGATTTCCGCAATCAGCAGATTACAGGTATTGGTTCCCAGGTCGATTACAGCCACTCTCATGGATTGAAAATTTGAAGTCCTGAATTTACGTTAAATCAGTGAATATTAAAAGTGTAAATCCCCGATTCAAAATTTATTTTTGTAAATAATCCTGATGTTTCTGTACTTTTTACCCCTTTCATTTTTGCAATTTTCTCCGGTTGCAAAATTGAATCTGCCAATAAAAACAAGGTAGCCGTGCTGTTGGGCGGAACAGCAACCGTGTAAAACAGATTTTCACGGGCCCTTTCCCATTTTGATATGATTTTTCCATAAGGCCCGTCGTGGCTGGCTTCGAAATAATCGAGCGTGGAAATAAAATTTGGTTTCAGAATAATATTTTTAAATCCCGGATTTTCAGCATCCGGAAAAATACCACCTATCCCTTTGTAAAACCAGGCGCCTATTTCTCCAAACATAATGTGGTTCATTGAAATATCCGATTCGGAATCGATTTTCCAGTTTTCGTAAAGCGTTGTTGCACCGTTTTTTATCCACCATCCCCACGACGGGTATGTTTCCCGCAGTGCAACTTCGGCTGCCAACTCAGCATAACCATTCTCGCTTAAAGCATTTAGGATTGCCTTGGTTCCAAGCAACCCAACGTCAATGTGCTTATCATCCTGAATTACCCTTTCGGCCAGATTTTTAGCGACTTTATTTTTTAAACTGTCGGGCACAATTCCCCAGTAAAGAGCTACGCTTAATTCGGTTTGAAGTCCGCTTCCATAAATCCCGGGTTCAGGATTCAAATATTTATTGTTGATGGCGTTTTTAATTTTCTCCGCGAGCGCTGTATATTTTTCAAAATCTTTTTGATGATCAAACAATTGTGCGGCCTTCGCCAGAATTGTAACACCGGTGTAATAATAAACTGATGAAGTGAACTCTTTTGGGGTGACCGATTTCACCGGAACCCAGTCGCCAAGCCCCCAGTCGGTTAATCCACCGGGGCTTTCTTCATCAATATGATCGACATATCTTTTGATATTATCGTAGCATTGATGAAGCAGTCTCGAATCGCCGTAAAACAAATAAATATTCCAGGGGATTATGGCGATCGTGCTTGTCCAGTCGGGGCCGTTTGCCCATGTATAACCCCAGCCGCTTGTCGGGATGATGGCCGGTAAAACTCCGTTGGGTTGCTGTTCGTCGCGGTGGTCGGCCAGCCATTTTTCGTAAATGGTAATCCCATCGAAATTATACAATCCGGTTTCGATGGCAATGTGTGCGTCGCCGGTCCACCCGTTTTTTTCTCGTTGCGGGCAGTCGGTTGGAAAACCAAACAGGTTCGATAAATAGGAGTTGTTTGTGGCCTCCCAGATTTTGTTTAAAGTTGGGTTCGATGAGTTAATTTTCCCGGCAACCGGAATATCGCTGTGCATAAAATAAGCGGTAAGGTCTTCTTTTGCTATTTCAACAGGTTTGTTGCTCACAACTTCAACATATTGAAACCCTTTGTAATTGAAATGGGGCATAAACTCATCTTCTTTCCCGCTTAAAAAATAAATATCGGTGGCAAACGGGTCGGTGTTATCGGTTGGCCGGTAATGCACGTCGATGTTCGATAAATCGGCTTTGCCATTTTTGCCTAATCGTTCAGCATGAATTAAACGAATTTCAGTGCCGGTTTCTCCCTTGATTTTCAAACTGGTAACCCCGGATATATTCCGGCCAAAATCGAACAGGTAATTTTTATTGCTGAATTTGACCATATTAACCGCCTGAATTTCAATTACATTTCGGATTGGGTGCAGGTTTTGGGCAACAATATTGTTCGATGGAGCGCTGACCGGAATGGCATTTTTCCAAACCGAATCATCAAAACCGGGACTATTCCAGCCCGGTTGTCTTAACCTTGCATCCTGATGTTCTGCAGTATAAATGCTGTTGAAAATTACATCGCTTAACGTAGTTTTCCAATCGGTCCCGGTGGATATAATTTCTTTTGTACCATCAGAATAATTAATATGAAGGTCCATGCAAAATTTTGGGCGCGCCCGCCATGGCGCTTCATGAAAATACCAGACTGCGGTGGATTGGTGGTTGTACCAACCGTTTCCAAGCAGAACGCCAACTGCATTTTGCCCTTCAGAAACCATTTTTGTAACATCGTGGGCTACATATAAAGTACGCCGGTCGAAGCGGGTGTACATCGGGTCGAGCCGGTGGTTTCCCGCTTTTTCACCGTTCACATACAATTCATAAAGCCCGCCAACCGCAATGTAAACTCTTGCTGATTGAATGGTTTTTGATGCTGTAAATTCTTTTCTGAACCAGGGAGCAGGTTTTAAACCGATGTCGCGCGTATCGCTTATCCAGTCGCCCCGCCAGTTTTTACTGTCCATCATTCCTGTTTCAAAACTGGCAGTTTTTGACCATTTTGAAGAAACGTCATTCTCATCCCAAATCTTTACGCTCCAATAATATTTTGTAACCGGTTTTAATGAATTTCCGGAATAGACAGCCAACGATTGTCCGGACTTTAACTTTCCTGAACCCCACTGGGTTCCTTTTCTCGAAGCTACTTTTATCGAATCGGCGCCAACAATAATTTCGTAAGCTGTTTGTTTAAAACCTGTTTCACGGCCGGTAATTTGCCAGACAAATCGTGGGGCAGGCGAATCAATGCCAACCGGGTTGACTAAATATTCGCATTTTAAATTTGTTATTTCGATTTCATTGTCCGATTTCCGGCAGGAAAAACAGGCAAGAATGATTAATCCGCTTAATATGGGAAGATTAATAAAGTTAGATTTTGAACAGTTCATTTTTTTAGGTTTTGTGAATAAAGATAATTGAAAATTGGAAAGACAAAAGGTTGAAGTTTGTTATTTCCCCGAAAAACAAATTTCATTTGTTAAATTGTGGAAATGGGTTAAATGACGTTGAGGAAAAAGGCTAACCCGCGTTCCCGGTTTATTCGGGCAAATGGTATAACACGCCCAAATCGAAAGGCGACCATACCGAAGTTTCTACCCCGGTTGCTTTTAATGCTTTATTAACCCAAATATTGCAGGTTCTGAAAAGCGAAAAACTGCCTTTGGCTTCATAAAATGCATCATACCCATAATATCCCGGAACTGCAATCTTTTGCAGATTGCCATTACCGGTTTTCAGGAACGATTTTTCAATGTAACTGTTCAGGGTACCAAGCTGTGAACTACAAAGTTTTATTTTTCTCCACGAAGAATAAGAATTCCGGTAACCGGTAACATGCATAGCAGTTTCACTTTTCAGAAAGAGCGCTTTAAACGCGGTTTTGAAAGTCAAATCTTTCCATTGGGGGGTGTTGATGTAAAACTCTTTATCGCCCCAGCCAAAAGCTACATATTTTGTTCCCGGTAAAATTTCAAGCTTATTCAGAAATTCACGATCGACATTTTCCAGGGGGAGAATAATATCAAGATGGACCCCGTTGGTGGTAATGAAAATTTCCTTGTCGGTTATGCAGTTGAGATTAGGCGGGTGCGTTTTTAAAACAGAGAAAACAATGGCAGCAATAAAATACAGAACAGTTGCTGAAACAAGAAAAATAAACGCCGTTGTAGGGAGTATAAAAATCCGATTGATAATTTTTCTATTCATAAAATTCAGCAACATTTTTAAGAAGTTGCCAATTTCCAGCCATATCCAACTACGAAATCTTCACCGGTTTATCCACTTTTGTTTTCAGGAGCGCAAGTTCCAGCACATCCATAATTGTATTTACAAAATGAAATTTTACGCCTTTTAAATAATCTTCCTTAATTTCTTCGAGGTTTTTTTTGTTGTCTTCAGAAAGGATAATTTCGGTAATTCCGGCACGTTTTGCTGCCAGTATTTTTTCTTTAATCCCACCCACAGGCAACACTTTTCCGCGAAGCGTAATTTCACCGGTCATGGCAAGGCTTTTCTTAACTTTCCGTTGGGTGAATGCCGACGCCAGCGAAGTAACCATTGTAACGCCCGCCGAAGGCCCGTCTTTTGGGATTGCGCCTTCGGGAACATGAACGTGAACATTCCAATTGTAAAAAACCTCGGGGTCGAGTTCCAGTTCTTCTGAATGCGATTTTAAATATTCGTGTGCCAGCATTGCCGACTCTTTCATTACATCACCCAGGTTTCCGGTTAAAGTTAATGCGCCTTTTCCTTTGCTGAGGCTGGTTTCAACATATAAAATCTCACCGCCAACGGCTGTCCAGGCCAAACCGGTAACCACTCCGGCAAATTCGTTGCCCTGATATTTATCTTTCGAAAATTCAATTACACCAAGGTACTCGCGGATGTCGGTCTTTGTCAGTTTTTTATTGTAAGTTTCTTCGAACGCGATTTTTTTAGCAATCCGGCGGATAACTTTGGCCAGTTTTTTATCCAGCTCGCGAACACCCGATTCACGCGTGTATCCATCAATAATCAATTCAATAACTTCTTTGGAAAAGGTGACATCTGTTTTTTTCAACCCGTGGTTTTCCAACTGCTTTGGAATGAGGTGGCGTTTGGCAATTTCTATTTTTTCTTCAACCAGGTAACCGCTAACTTCAATCAATTCCAGGCGGTCGCGCAATGGGGGCGCAATTGTGCTGAGCGTGTTGGCCGTTGCGATAAACATTACTTTGGAAAGATCAAAATCGGCCTCAACATAATTGTCGTGAAACTCTGAATTTTGTTCCGGATCGAGCACTTCGAGCAATGCCGATGCCGGGTCGCCATGAAAATGTTTCGATACTTTATCAATTTCATCGAGAATAAAAACCGGGTTCGATGATTTTGCCTTTTTTATGTTCTGGATAATTCTTCCGGGCATGGCGCCAATGTATGTTTTCCGGTGCCCCCTGATTTCCGATTCGTCATTTAATCCACCCAAACTAACGCGAACATAACTTCGGTCCAATGCCCGTGCAACCGATTTCCCCAGCGAGGTTTTTCCAACTCCCGGAGGGCCGTACAAACAAAGAATCGGCGATTTCATGTCGTTTTTCAATTTCAACACTGCAAGATGTTCCAGTATCCTTTCTTTTACTTTTTCGAGCCCATAATGGTCTTCATCCAAAACTTTACTTGCATTTTTCAGGTCGAAGTTATCGACTGTATATTCGTTCCAGGGAAGGTCGAGCAATGTCTGGCAAAAAGTAAACTGAACAGAATATTCGCCTGCAGCCGGGTTTAAACGGGCTAACTTTTCCACTTCCTTTTTGAAGAATTTGGCAATCTCTTCGTTCCACTTTTTAGTTTTCGCCCTGGTTTTTAGTGCGTTAATTTCCTGCTCAGCCGGATTTCCGCCCAGTTCGTCCTGAATGGTTTTCATTTGCTGGTTGAGCATAAACTCGCGTTGCTGCTTGTCAATGTCGGTTTTTACCTTTTTCTGGATGTCATGCTTCAGTTCGAGCATTTGAACTTCCCTTACCAAAAAACTGATTGCCTGGATACCCCGGTCTTTCAGGCTTTCAATTTCCAAAAGTTTCTGTTTGTCTTCAACTTTTAAATCGGTATTGGAGCAAATAAAGTTGATAAGGAAGGAAGTGTTTTCGATATTTTTTACGGCAAATGTTGCTTCGGGCGGAACATTGGCGGTAAACTGTGCAATTTTTATTGAAAGATCTTTTAGCGAACCAACGATGGCATTAAACTCGTTGTCGTTTTCGGGGAGGATATCATTTAACGATTCAACCCTGCCCTTAAAATAGGGGGTTTCAGAAACAAAGCCTGTTATCCTGTAACGGCGTTTTCCCTGAATAATCACCGAAGTGGAGCCATCGGGCATTTCGAGAACTTTCAGGATTTCGGCAACCGTTCCGATTTCAAAAATATCGGTAGTTTTCGGATGGTCAACGGTATAATCTCTTTGGGCAACGGTTCCGAGCAGCCTGCTGCCGCGGTTTACATCGCGAATCAATTCCAGCGAAGCTTCGCGGCCAACCGTAATTGGCAGAACTACCCCCGGGAAAAGGACAGTATTCCGAAGCGGAAGGATTGGCAGGACATCGGGTACTTCAGTGTTTTTAAGATCGCGATCGTCGCCATCTGCAATTATCGGGATAAATTCCGTTTCATTATCCATTGAACCTAACCCAAAAATATGCTGAAATCCTGAATTTTTAATTTTACCCATTTTTATTGGTTTTGTGACAAATTGGATTAACAAAAAAAAAGCCCCGCAGATAGGAGCTTTGAATATTTCAATAAAAACTTATTTTTTCCTGCTTTCCATGTGTTTACCGTAACGGGTCATAAATTTATCAACACGCCCGGCGCTGTCAACCAGTGTAACCTTACCCGTGTAAAACGGGTGCGAAGTACTCGAAATCTCAACTTTGTACAATGGGTATTCCACTCCGTCGATAACTTCAGTTTCCCTGGTGTTGACTGTTGATTTGGTAAAGAACGTATGTCCATTCGACATATCCCTGAATGCAACCAGTCTGTATTCTTTCGGATGAATATCTTTTTTCATTTTTCTGTTTTTTATTTTGAATGGTTACATTCCAAAACTGCAATCCATTCGTTATTTGTTATTAATCCTTTTTTAATCGGGCTGCAAAGATAAATATAGTTCGTTATAAACCAAAAAAGAAAACTTAAATTTTCCCTGTTTTTGCTTTTACTTTTTCATTTAACACTTCGGGGCCAATTATTGGCGCGCGCACAAAGGGCTTTTCGCGGTCGAAAAGGTAGCGCATGGTGTAATGTGTTTTTGCCCTTTTAGCGCCGGTAGCCTCGTACATGGCAATAATTTTGGGATTAAAATCGCCGGCCCACGAAAGTTCCACTTCGGTATATTGTGGTTTCTTTTTCATTAATTTTTGCTGGTGCCAGAAAATACCCGATTCAACTCCCGAACGCTGATATTTAGGATCGATTCCCATAATGAAAATCCGTGTGCGGGTAATGGCTTTTGTATTTTTATACCACAGAAATTTCAAAATTCCCCAAAGGTTAAGTTTCCCGTTTAATTTTTTTAGTACCTGGTTGATATCGGGGATCATTACAAAAAGTGCGATTGGCGTTTCTTCGTGGTAAACAAACCAAATCATTTCGGGGTCGATGATGGCTTTTGAAGTTGATATAAAATCTTTTATACCATCGGGTTCGATTGGTTTGTAATGTTCGTGAAATGCCCAGGCAGCATCGTAAACTGTGCAAAAGTCTTTTACAAACTTATCGGTTTCCTTAAAATTGATGTGTTTAAAATTGTATTGAGGTTTTTTGGCAATCCATTCTGCAATTTTCCAGAACCGTTCGGGAAATGGAACTGTGTAATCGAGGTGGTAACAATATTGTTCAAAATATACCTCGAACCCAAAATTACGGAACAGCTTTTCGTAATAGGGCGGGTTATAAGGCATACCGAACCCCTGCGGCATAAACCCATCGGCGAGCAAACCCCAGTTTACATAGTTTTCGCCAAAATTAATGGGCCCGTCCATCGCTTCCATTCCGTTGGCTTTGTTCCAATTGGCAGCGGTTTTAAAAAGCAGGTTGGCCGCATCCCGGCTGTCGGCACATTCGAAAAAACCACATCCGCCGGTAGGCTGTTCGTAGGTGTATGCCAGGTTTCCGTTGATAAATGCTGCTATTCTTCCCAGTAAATTCCCTTTATCATCGGTCAAAACCCATCGGATTGCCTTGCCGTTTTTAAAGGTCCTGTTTTTGGCGGGATCAAAAATATCTTCCACCATTCCTTCAAGCGGACAAGCCCAGTTTGGGTCGTTTTTGTATATCAGGTGCGGAACACGGTGAAATTGCTGACGGGTTTTTTTATTGGTTACTTCGATGAGTTGCATGATGTTGTTTTGGCTAAAGTTAACCGGGAAAGTTTCTTAATTCCTGCTTGCCAGTTTCGACAGCAGTCTCAGGATTTCGAGGTACAACCAGATTAATGTCACCATTAAACCAAAAGCGCCATACCATTCCATGTATTTTGGCGCTCCCGACTCGGAAGCCCGTTCGATAAATGAAAAATCCATCACCAGGTTTAATGCTGCAATGGCAACCACTACAAAGCTAAACCCGATGCTAAAGTTGCTGTTTCCGTGCAGGAACGAAAACTCCATCC
>CAMTWS010000144.1:0-10881 GCA_947085485.1 uncultured Prolixibacteraceae bacterium | reverse complement strand
TGGATTATTCCAAAACTAAATTACGAATCCTCAATAAAAATGGTACCACTCGCATCCCCCCAAATTTTCATGCTCGTGGGTGTTAAAAAATTATCATGTGGGTTTCATTTTATGTACAAGGAACAATTTATTGTTGTATTCAATAAGATACTCACCCCGATCTCGCAGGCTCGCTCTGCCCATCTCTGCACGCAGAGAGGGGCGAAGTCCCGCAAGCGGGACTTGGGGAGAGTGTATCAAAATATTTGGACTTGTGGAATTAGTGCATTTAATTGTTCTCATTACTTAGTTGTTGTTTTTTGAGTAACTGTTTTACAAAAACCAGCGTTGTTTTTTCTTTTGTTCCGAATAATTTTCGAAGGCCTTTTGTACCGATTCTGACTCTGAAACTTCGGCAATTGGCACATCCCACCAGGCATGACCGTAGCCGGCCATCTTTCTTTCGGGAACTGTTTCGATATAAATTACAGTGGTTCGCTCTTCTTTTTTTGCGTTTTTAAGTGCTTCGTTAAATGAAGCAATATCGGTAGTTTTATAAACTTTTGCACCCAAACTTTGTGCATTCAACGCCAAATCAACAGGCAAATTCTCACCTTCGAGTTTTCCGGTTTCCTGGTTTCGGTACGAATATTTTGTGCCAAAGCCCTCACTGCCGATTGATTTGGAAAGGCCGCCAATACTTGCAAACCCATTGTTGTCGATTAAAATAATGGTGATTTTAACCCTTTCCTGTAACGAAGTAATTATCTCGGAGGGCATCATTAAATAGCCACCATCGCCCAGAATGATGTAAATCTCGCGATCGGGACAAGCCATTTTTGCACCCAATCCGCCCGAAATTTCGTAACCCATGCACGAATAACCATATTCAAGATGAAATCCTTTCGAATTTCGGGTACGCCACAATTTATGCAAATCTCCGGGAGCACTGCCCGAAGCACAAAGTACCACATCAGTAGCATCCGAAAAAGTATTCACTGCTCCAATTACTTCTGCCTGACTAGGAACAACACTGTTTTCGGCATGATATGCCAGCGTTACCTTTTCGTCCCAGCTTTTATTATAATCAGCCACCCGTTTACGATAGGCTTCATCAACTTTGTACAGTTTTAGTTTTTCGGTGAGTTCTTCCAAAATCACTTTTGCATCACCGGTTAAAGCTAACGCACTGTGTTTGTGCGCATCAAATTCGGTAATATTTATATTAATGAACTGCACATTTTTATTTTGAAAAGCAGTTTTTGAGGCTGTTGTAAAATCGCTGTAACGTGTGCCGATTCCAATTACCACATCGGCTTCGGTGCTGATTGCATTTGCCCCTTCCGTTCCGGTTGCTCCTGTTGCCCCAAGATTGTGCGGATCGTTGTATGGCAGCGAACCTTTTCCTGCAAATGTTTCTCCAACCGGTATTCCGGTTTGATGTACGAAAGTTTTCAGCGCATTTTCTGCTTCGCTGTAAATTACACCGCCACCGGCAATTATCATTGGTTTTTTTGCTGAAAGAATTAGTTCAACAGCACGTTGCAAGGCTTTAATATCGGGACGCGGACGGGCAATGTGCCACACGCGTTTTTTAAACATTTTAGCAGGAAAATCAAAGGCTTCGGCCTGCACATCTTGTGGAATACAAAGTGTAACTGCTCCTGTGTCGGCGGGAGATGTTAAAACACGCATTACTTCAGGTAGCGATGTTATGATTTGTTCGGGCCGGTTAATGCGATCCCAGTATTTCGAAACGGGTTTAAAACAATCGTTAACTGAAAAATCCTGGGAAACCGAAGATTCAAGTTGTTGCAAAACCGGCGCCACAATGCGTTTTGCAAAAATGTCGCCGGGCATAAGTAAGACGGGGATCCGGTTGATGGTAGCCCCGGCAGCGGCTGTAATCATATTTGTTGCACCCGGTCCGATAGACGAAGTACACACAAAAGTGGATAGCCTGTTTTTCATTTTGGCGTAACCAACTGCAGTGTGAACCGCAGCCTGCTCATTACGCACTAAAAAATACCTGAAATCGGGGTTTTGCTGAAGCGCCTGACCAAAACCTGCCAGGTTTCCATGACCGAAAATTCCAAAACATCCGGCAAAAAATTGGTGCTCAATGCCATCGCGCTCAGAAAACTGATTTTTGAGAAATTCGATGGTGGCTTGTGCAACTGTTAGTTTTTTAGTGTTCATATTTTTTAGGATTGATGATTTCGTTCAGTTCGTATTAAAATTAAGTTTGCTTTTTCCCTTATTTATCGAAGTTGCCAGGGCAATTCCCCGGTTTCCCCTCTCGTCAACTGCGCAGTAAAAGTGATAGACAATGCCATCGTATTTTATCACAAATGGTTTGTGCGCATATTGGTTATCGTAATTTTCAGAAGGGCTGATTAAATCGTCGCCTTTCCAAACAGTCCAGTTTACCAAATCGTAAGAGCAGGCAAAACGGTCGAAAGCGCCTGGTTTCCAGAAAGCGCCAAAATAAAACATCACCCATACATCGTTTATTTTTGAAATAAAAGCATCGCCCGAAATGCCTGTTTCATGGCCGATTACAGGTTTTTCACCAAACCGTTTCCAGCTTTTCATATCGTCAGAAACAGCCATGGCAATGCGTTCTGCTTCTGCTTTTCCTGCTGGCTTGTTGCTGCCTTTTGCATTGTAAAACATCACAAACTGATGACCGGTTGTTTTTTCTTTGTCCCAGATAACCGAACTTTTATAAATGGTCTCGTTATCGTACCAGCGCACATCTGAATCTAAAACTGTTATCACCGGTTGTTCAAGTCTTTGCCATTCTGCAGCTTCATTTAACTTTTCAGCAAAAGCAATTCCAATTCCGAGTTTTCCTGCTTCGTATCCCTGCGAACTTCCCCCGAGGTACGACATCCAGTATTTTCCATCGAATTTCTGCACTTCGTAAGAGCCGTCCCATGTAAAATCCTGCAAAGCAATGTATCCAGCTTTTTGGTTCGCATCCCATGTGTTTTGGGTGAAAGACAACAACCGCCCTTTGGTTTCCCAACGGAATAAATCATCACTTTGAGCCAGCCATGTTTCGTAACCTTTTCCGTCGAAAACAATGTACGTCATGTACCATGAATCTTTAACCCTGAAAATGCTGGGACTATCCATCATTTTCGAGTTGTCGGACGGAACCAGAACAAGTCCGAATTTGTAAGGTGTTTTAATTTCCTGATAAATTTCCTGCATCACTTTTTCCGGCACTACCTGCGCGGAAATTGCAGTTCCACCTGCCAAAACAGAGAATATGAAAATAGCTTTTGCGAGTAAAGCAAATTCCCTTTTCAAAATAATGCCGATGAATTTTAACTGATGCATTTTCAAATAGTTTGAAACCGAAGATTAAAAACCTCCTTTTGATTCAATAAAATCCAAAATTTCCTTTTCATAAGGATTAAAGTTGGCACAACCCAGTTGGGTTACAACATGCGCACCGCAGGCATTTCCCATCCGGCAGCATTTATACAAATCCCATCCTTTAAGAAACCCGTAAATAAATCCGGCTCCAAAAGCATCGCCCGCACCCAGAACATTTACTACTTCCACCGGAAATCCTGGAACCTCCTGAATCGTTCCGTCAGGCAAATAAACAACAGCACCGCGTGAACCGGTTTTTATAATGAGCGAATCAACACCCAGTTGTAAAATTCCTTTTATTGCTTCTTGAATATTACCTTTTATTTCGGGTGCAGAAATTTGCTGGTGGCTGATGTTTAACTGCGATTTATCGGAAAGGTAGGCAGCCAGAATTTCTTCTTCGGTACCCAGTACGATATTTACGTTTCGCATAAAAGCGCGCGTTGTAACTCCGAATGCGCGGATATCGTGCCACTGGTCGGCGCGAAAATCGAGATCCAACACTACCGGGATTTCATTTTTTCGTGCAATTTCGGCAGCCAGAAAAGCAGCGCTCCGGGTGGGTTCAATATTTAAAGCTGTTCCTGAAACTTCGAGCAATCTCGATTTTTCGATACCTGCATTTAAAACCTGATCGATGTTGATCTGCGAATCGGCGCAATTGTCGCGGTAATATACCAGCGGAAAACGGTCGGGTGGTTCAATTCCCAGTATCACTGCAGAACTTCGGGTTCCCTCAATAACGCGCACATTTTCAGTCCGCACATTTTCGTTTTTCAAAAAGTTGAGGATAAAATCACCCACTTTGTCTTTTCCAACGCCTGAAAGCAGTGAAGCATTTAATCCCAACCTGCTGCAGCCCACCGCAATATTTAAAGGCGATCCGCCCACAAAAGCGTGGAACCCCGGAATATCTTCAAATCGGGCGCCAACTGCCTGTGAATAAAGATCGATGGATGATCTGCCGTAAGTTATTACATCGTATATTTTTTCGTTTTCGTTCATAATTTTTTAGTATCAAGTATTTAGTATCAAGTATCAAGATTTAAAATCAGTAATAATGATCTTTATTTCTTTTTAACTTGTTAAATATCAAATTTATAACCTCAAATTTGGATGCGATTGTCTCAAGTCTCATATCTTGATACTCATATCTCAAATCTTATTATTCATTTCAGCAGTTACCAAAGGAACTCTCGGGTCGCGGCCTTTCCACGATTTATAAATCCATTTATGGTCAGGGTCGTCAGTGTTTGCAAGCATTTGATCGCTTCCGGTTAAAAAATTGAGGTAATACACATTGTACCCGTGTCCGGCTACTACAGGGTGATATCCTTCGGGAACCAAAACCACATCGTTGTTGCGGGCTACGGCAATTTCGTCCAGACTTCTGTCGTCGTTGTAAATTTGCTGAATTGCAAATCCCTGAGGTTTATCAATTTTGTAAAAGTAGGTTTCTTCCAGACAAGCTTCAGTCACCATTCCATCGTCATCCAGTTTTCGTTTGTCGTGTTTATGTGCCGGAAATGAGCTCCAATTGCCTGAAGGGGTGTAAACTTCAACACAAACCAGCCGGTGACAATCGAAACCGGGTTGCAGTAAACTGTTGATTTGCCGGGTTGCATTGTCGCCTCCACGAATTTCAATGGCTGCTTCCTCGGGACGTTTAAAATAAGCCGGGTGATCTTCGTCGGTCTCGCACCAGCCATAAGCAATATCGAGCACATCGCTTTGTGCTGTGATTTCAAATTCTGTATCTCTTGGAAGGTATAGCGAATGGGCGATTCCGCTGAAAACATCTTTACGGCCGTTGATGGTTTCCCAGTTTCCCTTGTCGGTTTTTACTGAATAATTGCCGCCAAGCAAAATAATTGCATATTCATTTTCCCAGGTGTTTCCTTTCCATTTTTCACCGCGTTTCATCAGTCGCGCCTGGAAATTCAGGAACTGCCAGCCTGTTTCTTCTTTCAGAATACTTTGGTAAACTCCAAATTCTGAGATTGGTTTGGCTAAAAGTTTATATTTTTTATCTCTAATCATTTTAAAATTATTTAAATTCTTTGGCTTTCCCGGTTGCCTTTAACAATTCAAATTTTTCAAGATTGAATTTCTCAAATTCAGTCATGTATGTTTTGCCTGGAATTATGGGGTCGAATTGTGCAGGAGATAACTTAAAAAACTCGCGGTGAACACGTGCCCAGATGAGACGGGCATCGGTGGCAATATTGATTTTGCAGACTCCCAGTTCGATTGCCTTTTTTAAAAGTTCTTTGTCTGAAACACCCCGGGCGTCGGTGCCCAGTTGACCGCCTGCAGCGTTTATTCTTTGTATCTCTTCAATATTAACTGCCGAACCGCCGTGCAAAACCAACGGAAATCCGGGTAACCGTTTTTGAATTTCCTTCAGAATTTCGAATTGTAAACCCTGTTCACCGGAAAATTTATATGCACCATGACTTGTTCCTACCGCAACCGCCAGACTGTCGCAACCTGTTTGTTTTACAAATTCCTCAACTTCCGAAGGTTGTGTGTATTTTTTATGTTTTTCATCTACATTTAAATCATCCTCAATTCCGCTTAGTACGCCAAGTTCTGCCTCCACGGAAATGTTTTTTAAATGTGCTTTTTCAACTACTTCTTTGGTAACTGAAATGTTTTTTTCAAACGGCTCGTGCGAAGCATCAATCATAACAGAAGTATATCCACCTGATTCAATAGAATTTAAAGCATGTTCCAGGTTTCCATGGTCGAGATGAACGGCAAAAACAGTTTTGGGATAAATTTTTGTCGCAGCCGAAATCATTGCGATTAACATTTCTGCACCGGCATAATTTCTGGCAACCGGGGTTGTTTGAACAATAAACGGGGCATTGGCTTTTTGAGCAGCGCTGAACAAACCATGAACCTGTTCCATGCTCCAGATGTTTACCGCAGCAATTCCGTATCGTCCGTAGCATTTTTTGAATATTTCGCTTGCAGAAACTACCATTTGTTGAAATTCAATAAGTTAGGAATCATTTCCAGACGAAATGTACGCCATTATTTATATTGAATCCAAATAATAAACGTTAAAAGTTTATGCAAAGGTTTGCATAGATTGATTGAACATTATTGCTAAAAATGAAATATCTACCTCGAAGAACCCCTGATAATAAGTTCGGTAAACAGTTTTTCAACTCTGATTTTTGAGATGTCGTTATTTGAATTCACACGATTCATAAGGATTCGGGCGGATAACATTCCCATTTCGTAGGTGGGCTGCCATACTGTGGATAATGAAGGTTTGAAATAAGAGGAGTGGGGATCGTCATCGAAACCAATAATTGAAATCTGGTCGGGAATAACAATTCCTGAATTTTTTATAACATACATTGCGCCAATGGCAACACCGTCGTTGATGGTGAAAATGGCATCGGGAGGATTTGGTAAAGCCATTAATTTTTTTGTAGGGTCGATTCCGTGTTCAGGGGCAAAACCTTCACTTTCAACAATATATTCTTCCATAACAGGAATATTGTGAAGTCTCAGCGCATCCTTATATGCTTTCAGTCTGTGTCTGGCAGTTGAAAGTGTTGACGAACCGGCAATATGTGCAATCCGGCAGCATCCGGTATTAATCAGGTGTTCCACTGCCTGAAAAGCGCCTTTGTATTCATCCACAAAAACTTTGTCCACCTCCATTCCCTCACAATCGCGGTCAAAAATAACCAGTGGGATATTGTTATTGGCAAGCATTTGCAGGTGATCGAAGTTCTTTGTTTCAGAGGAAGGGGAGATTAAAAACCCGTCAACACGAATAGAGGCAAAAATTTGAACTATTGATTTTTCCTCTTCATACGATTCATAGGATTGCCCGATGATCATATTCACCCCGAGCGGACTGAGCAAATCCTGTATTCCACTGATGATTGATGAGAAAAAATAGCTGGTAATTTCAGGAACAATAACTCCAATCGTATTTGACCTCTTTCTTAAAAGGTTTAATGCCAGTAGGTTAGGTTGATAATTGAGTTTATTCGCCAGTCCAATAACTGCTTCCCGTGTTTTTGTGCTGATTGCCGGGTGGTTGTTTAATGATCGCGAAACTGTTGCAGGGGAAATATTCAGTTGCTTTGCAATATCAGTTATTGTTGTACGCGATTTTTTCATTTTAATATAAAAGTACAAAAATTCATGTGAAATTACTTTATTAAAAGCAGGGTTTCAAGTTCATCCATTCCGAAAAAAACAGTTGCACCCAATTCCTCAAACGAAGTTTTATTCCTATTAGTTGCAAATCCAAAAACATCAAAACCACCTGCTTTGGCCGCTCGCACTCCAACCACACTGTCTTCTATAATTGCACATTCTCCGGGTTTAAATCCCAATTCTTTTGCGGCATGTAAATATATCCCCGGATCGGGTTTCCAGCTTTGAATTTCGTACGAACTGAAAATATTTTCTCCGAAATAATGAATCAGTTTGGTAGTAGTCAGGTTTAGTTTAATTTTTTCAACCGGCCCGCTGGAAGCCACACCGACAGGGATTTTTATCTTGTTTAGCAAATCATGAATTCCTTTTATAGGTTTGAGGTCGGTTTTAAAGGCTTCGTAGGATCGTTTTCTGAATTCAGTTTCAAAGTTGGCGGGTAGTTCTCCATTGATTTTCTCCCTGAAAAACATCAAATTCTCTTTCATTGGAGTGCCTGTAATTTGGAGTAAAACAGTTTCAAAGTCTAAATTACAGCCCAATTCTGCAACCATTTTTTGAAATATTTTGGCCGAAATAGCTTCGCTATCCACAAGCACTCCATCGCAATCGAAAATTATACAGTTGTATTTCATAGTTCGTCTTTTTGTCCTGTCAACCATGATGTTTTATCTTCAGTTTTGCCTTGACAGAAATAAATAATGTAAACTTTAAAAGGTGCAAATTAAATTATCCTGTTATAAGTTACGGCATTCGTGTAACAAATTCTCGTTAAAAGTTTCCTGAATATTGTTTTTTAAATTATAAGTGTTAGTTTAGCACTTATAATTTAAACCAATAAAACTTGAGTAAAAATGAAGACAAGAATTTTACTTTTCGCACTAATAACATTAGTTGTTTTTTCTGTTACTGCCCAAAACAAAATCATCATCAATACTGATCTTGGAAAAGAAAAAATCAGCAAACACATTTACGGACATTTTTCCGAACATCTCGGAACCTGTATTTATGGCGGCTATTGGGTTGGCGAAGATTCGAAAGCGCCAAACACTGCCGGTATCAGAAACGATGTGGTGAGCGCGTTAAAAGAAATCGGGATCCCGAATTTGCGCTGGCCGGGTGGCTGTTTTGCCGACGAATACCACTGGATGGACGGAATTGGCCCAAGAAACAAGAGGCCAACCATGATAAACACGCACTGGGGAGGAGTTACCGAAAACAATAATTTTGGCACCCACGAATTTCTGGAACTGTGCAAACAATTGGATTGCGAACCGGTTATTTGCGGAAACCTTGGCAGCGGTTCTGTCCAGGAAATGTCTCAGTGGATTGAATTCCTGAACTCGAGCAATATCAGCCCGATGACCGATTTGCGAAAAGCCAACGGAAGGCAAGAACCCTGGGGAGTTAAATACTGGGGATAGGCAATGAAAACTGGGGTTGCGGCGGAAATATGACGGCGGAATATTACACAAACGAAATGCGCCGTTATTCAACTTATACCAAAAATTACGGCGACAACAGGTTGTACAAAGTTGCCGGCGGACCAAACAGCGATGATTATCACTGGATGGAAACCCTGATGAAAGATGGTAACCCGGGACATAGTTTTCAGGGAGTTTCGTTACATTATTACACGATTTGCCATAATTGGAATAAAAAGGGATCAGCCACACAGTTCGACGAAAAAGAGTATTTCACAACCATGAAAAAAACGTTGTTTATGGATGAACTGCTCGACAAACACATCCGTATTATGGACAAATACGATCCGCAAAACCGCGTTGGTTTAATAGTTGACGAATGGGGAAACTGGCACGATGTTGAACCGGGAACCAATCCCGGGTTTTTGTACCAGCAAAATACACTGCGCGATGCATTGGTTGCTTCTGTTAATCTCGACCTTTTCAATAAATATGCCCGCCGCGTAAAAATGGCCAACATTGCACAAACAGTAAATGTTTTGCAGGCGATGATTCTTACCAACGAAACACAGATTGTAAAAACTCCTTCGTTTTATGTTTTCAAAATGTACATGGTACACCACGATGCAACATTGCTGCCATCGGATATTACCACCGAAAAATACACGCTTGGCAACGAATCTGTTCCGGCGCTTTCTGCCACTGCTTCAAAAGATGCTTCAGGGAAAATTCATGTAACAATTACAAATCTTAATCCCTCTAAAAATATTGAAGTTTCATGCGATTTGCGGGGAACGGAGAAAGTGAAGTTTGGAAAGGGAAGTATAGTGACCGGCACGAAAATCAATTCATACAACGATTTTGGGAAAAACGAGGAAATTTCTTTAAAAGCTTTTTCGGATGTTAAAGTTTCAGGAAGTTCGGTTGTTGTGAACGTTCCGGCAAAATCGGTGGTAATGGTAGAACTGGATTAATGGGAATGAGAACCGTTCTTTCTGAGTTGAAGAAAAGTAGAACGGTTCTTTACGAGAGAAAGGGAACCGTTCTGGAAGAAAAAGAACGGTTCCGGGTTTCCATAGGATAAGTTGGATTTTCAATTTAAATTTTATAAGTTTGAAAGGAAAACATTTATAATTTATTCAACTAAATAAGCTCAGTTATTCTAAAACCAAAATTTAAACCAGATGAAACGCAATTTACAGATCCTGCACACATTCAGTATTTTAATAAATTCAACTCAATCAAGATAATGCCGATATATCTGCAACTCTGTGGGTGTACAGTTGTTAGGCACAAGGCGAAAAAACACCCACATTGATAGTTTATCACGTGATAACAGATTGTTGATAAAAGGGAAATATTAGAAATTAAAATATGTTAGTAGAAATAGATTTACTCGTAGTTGACAACCTCACGAGACATATTGAAAACAAACTAAACAAACTGAATGAGATTAAACAATTGTGCAACGAAACGAGCAATCCAATTGTTCACGAAAGCCTTCTTGGAATCATTATTAGCTATTTTGAAGCTTCCTTGTTAGATGTTATTCGGGAATATATTCTTTCCAGACCTTATGCGTTTGTTAATGAAATGATTGATGAATTTAAGTCAGATAAAAATACAAAAGTAGATTTAGCCAGTTTAGAACTCGAAGATTATCTTATCGAGTTAATCATGTCTAAAATTAGCAATCAACCTATTAAGGACAAATTGGTACAGTTAACGAAAATGTGCGATATAAATTATAATATTGGAAATGAAGACTGGGAGATTGTGAAAGAATGTATTGCACGGCGTAATTGCCTAATACATAACGACCTGATTGTTAATAATGTTTATTTCAGACAGGCAGGACAGAAGGCAGAAGCTATAAAGCATGGTCAAAAATTGACAACTTCCA
>CAMTWS010000143.1:0-7370 GCA_947085485.1 uncultured Prolixibacteraceae bacterium | reverse complement strand
TTACTCCGAAAAGTCGGAAATTCAATAATTTTCATCTGTTTGACCCCTAACCCCAAAGGGGAACATCTGAAAATCATTGAATTAGGAAGTCCCCCCTTTGGGGGTTAGGGGGTCAAAGGACTTTTCGGAGCAGACTCAATTATTAAATTCGTTCTTACAAAATTGAATTTGGTTTGTTAAAATAATTTATAAAGCAACTTGATTTAAAATTAAAACAATTTTAATATGAAAACAATTTTTACAGGATTATTCATGACTTTGATTTTTGGGGTGAATATTCTAAGTGCCCAACGTTTGGAAAAAGTGTGGGAAACCACCGCTGATTTGAAAACGCCTGAATCGGTGCTTTTCGATGAGGAAAGAGATGTAATTTATGTTGCCAACATTAATGGCGACCCTTCAGCAAAAGATGGTAACGGGTTTATCTCGGTTTTAAAACCCAACGGAAGCGTAAAGGACCTGGAGTGGGTAAAAAATCTGAATGCCCCAAAAGGAATGGCAATTTATAAAGGAAAACTGTATGTTTCCGACATCGACCAGTTGGTGGAAATTGACATTGAAAAAGGAGCAATTACCGCTAAATACGATGCTCCCGGAGCTATTTTTTTAAACGATGTTACCGCCTGCATGAACGGGATGATTTTCGTTTCGGACAACCGGGCCAACAAAATTCATTTATTGAATGAAGGCAAATTTACTGTTTGGATGGAAGGAAAACCCTTTGAAAACCCAAATGGGTTGATGGCCGAAAAAGGAAAATTACTGGTGGGCGACAAAAATATTTACGAAGTGGATATTCAGACTAAAAAAACAACCCTGCTTATTAAAGATGCCGGTGGTGTTGATGGTTTGGAAAAAAACAACGCCGCCGATTTTGTTTTTTCGAACTGGCCGGGACGAATTTTTATCCACAAAAACGGTGAAACCATTAAATTACTCGACACCACCGAACAGGAGCTTAAAACCGCTGATATCGATTATGCCTTGAAACTTGATTTACTGTTGGTACCAACATTTTTCGACAATAAAATTGTTGCATACAAAATTGTTTTTTAAACTTTTTAACTTATTTTTTGTTTAATGATAATAAAAATAATTTAAACATTAAACAAATATGGAAAGTCCGATAATAGCCGCAAAATATCCGGCAGCGGTAAATTTGGAGCCGGGAACTTATTTCTGGTGCGCGTGTGGAAAAAGTAAAAACCAGCCTTTTTGCGATGGCTCGCACCAAGGGTCAGGAATATTCCCTGTGCAGTTTAAAATCGATGTAAAGAAAGAGGTTTACCTCTGCCAGTGTAAACAGTCGAAAAACAAGCCATACTGCGACGGCACTCACAGAAGTTTGTGAATTGTAAAAAGGGGCAAAATTTGATTTTGCCCCTTTTTACATTATCCATTTTTGCTGAAATAATCTTTCGCTGCATTACAAATAGGGCACCTGTAGTCTTCGGGCAAATCTTCAAACGGAGTTCCCGGCGGAATTCCCAACGCGGGATCCCCCTCTTCAGGATTGTATTGAAAACCACAGATATTGCAGGTATATGTGCTTAAATCGCCTGCGGCTTTTTCAGGCTGAAGTTCAACTTTTGGTTCAGCTTTTATAACCGGTTCCTGAACTTTTTCCTTTTCAAGCTTTTCTTTTTCAATATAAGTAGGGGCATTTTTAGGCGCCAGCATTTTGTATTTCTCGCGATAACAGTCGTAAGTTAAAGGCTCATCGCCCGAAAGCACGTCGCTGTCGAGCACTTCGCCCAATATTAAAATGTGCGAACCAACATCAATCGAATTTATAACTTTGCAATCGAACCAGGCCACCGACGAATCCAAAATAATTGGCGCCCCTGTTACCGAAGTTATGGTTTCAATATTTCGGAATTTATCGAAATCGGCGCCCGACATAAATCCAAATTCGCCTATTAATGTGGTATTTACCTCTTTTTTTAATACTGAAATCGAGAATTTCCCGCTCTCCAGAATTTTGGCAGTTGTAAAATTATTTTTGTGACTGCTGATTACCACCCGGGCCGGTTCTGAAGTTACCTGAAAAACAGTATTACCAACATATCCAAACTTTTTGCCATTCAATTCAGTGGCAATAATATATAACCCGTATGATAATTTGTGAAATGCTTTGTATTTCATTAAAATTGATTTTTTTACATTTATAAAATTAATAATTAAATCGATAAAAGATTTGCAAAAAGCTGCATATAAATTTTAACTTAGTAACCTAAAATTTAACAAATAAACATGGCCCGTTCCAAATTAAATACGCAGTACAAAATTTTCGTAGTGGAAGACAACGTTCTCTACGCGCAAATACTTAAAAAACAGTTAACCGACGATGGTTATTATGTAAAAGTTTTTCATAACGGCCGTGATTTTATGGCAAGTTTAGACGAAAAACCCGACGTTGTAACATTGGATTACACATTGCCCGACATGACCGGACATGATGTGTTAAAGAAAATTCAGAGAAGAATGCCGGGGACCCATGTAATCATTATTTCGGCTCAGGAAAACATTAATACCGCAATTGATTTAATGAAAAACGGCGCTTACGATTATATCATGAAGGCGCCTGATACACGGGAAAAGCTAATCAATGTTATTAAAAACATTCGCGAAACCGACCAGCTCCGTACTGAAAACAAGCTGTTGAAGGATGCGATTAAAGAAAAATTTAACTTCCGGAACCTTATAAAAGGAAGCAGCCGTGAAATCGATCATGTTTTTGAATTAATGGATAAAGCCATTCAAACCCAGATTTCTGTTTCCATTTCAGGGGCAACCGGAACCGGAAAGGAACTGGTTGCAAAGGGTATTCATTTTAATTCAAAACGCAGCAACAAACCATTTATAGCCGTTAATGTTTCGGCAATACCCGACGGACTTATTGAAAGCGAACTTTTTGGGCACGAAAAAGGCGCTTTTACCGGCGCTGACACACGAAAAACAGGAAAATTTGAGCAGGCAAATGGCGGAACCTTGTTTTTGGACGAAATTGCCGATCTCGACATTAGCCTGCAAGCCAAACTTTTGAGGGTGATACAAGAACGCGAACTGGTTCGGTTGGGCGGCTCGGAAACCATTCCGCTTGATGTTAGAATTATTACTGCAACCCATAAAAACCTGGCCAGTTTAATTGCAGACGGTAAATTCAGAAAAGATTTGTATTACCGTTTACTTGGGCTCCCCATTGAACTGCCGCCTCTGCGCGATCGCGGAAACGATATTATTTTATTGGCCAAACATTTTGTTGATGAGTTTTGCCGAGAAAACGATATGGAACCAAAGGAAGTTTCTGAAGAAGCACGACGACTGCTCCTCTCCTATCATTTTCCGGGTAATATCCGCGAATTAAAAGCAATTATGGAACTGGCCTGTGTAATGTCGAACCGTAACATTATTAAAGCCAACCACCTGAATATGAATGTTGATAACAGCGTCCAGAACCTTTTGGCAGCCGAAAAAACAATTGAGGAATACAATCATGAAATCATCAAACATTTTCTAACCAAATACAACCATAACGTAAGGTTGGTAGCTACAAAACTTGGGGTTGGTAAATCGACCATTTACCGCATGTTGCAGAATAAGGAAATTGAATAGAAGCCCCTCCTGACCTCCCCACAGGGGAGGAATAAGAGATAAACCATTACATTTAATTGAAATATTTATCCCTGAAAACTGTTTACACCGGCAGTAACCATATTTCTGTCCACTTTCTTCACAAGTCCCTGTAAAACCGTCCCCGGGCCAATTTCGGTAAACGATGTGGCGCCGCCTGCAATCATATTCTGCACAGTTTGCGTCCATTTTACAGGGGCAGTTAATTGTGCAATCAGGTTTTGTTTAATCACAACAGGGTCAGATGTTGGCTGTGCGTTTACATTCTGGTAAACCGGACAAACAGGCTTGCTAAATATAGTGGCTTCGATGGCAGCAGCCAGTTCTTCACGGGCAGGTTCCATCAGCGGCGAATGAAAAGCTCCTCCAACAACTAATTTCAAGGCACGTTTTGCACCTTTTTCAGTTAATAATTCGCAGGCTTTGTCAATTCCGGCGAACGAACCCGAAATAACCAATTGGCCGGGGCAGTTGTAATTGGCCGGAACCACAACATCATCCACCATTGCGCAAACTTCTTCAACAATATTATCATCCAAACCTACAATTGCAGCCATTGTTGAAGGTTCAACCTCGCAGGCTTTTTGCATGGCAAGTGCACGTTTATATACCAGCTTTAATCCATCTTCGAATGTTAACGCGCCATTGGCAACCAAAGCCGAAAACTCGCCCAGCGAATGGCCTGCAACCATTTCGGGTGCAAAATCTTTTACTGTTTTTGCCAGTAACACCGAATGTAAAAAAATAGCAGGCTGAGTAACTTTGGTTTCTTTTAAATCGTCAACCGTTCCCTCGAACATGATTTTGGTGATTTCGAATCCCAAAATTTCGTTTGCCTTTTCAAACAAAGCTTTGGCTTCCGTCGAATTTTCATATAAATCTTTTCCCATTCCCGGGTATTGTGCTCCCTGACCGGGAAAAACATATGCCTTCATAATTTCTGTTTTAAAAAATTCGGTGCAAAGATATATTTTTTAATTCTTCAGTTTATGCCATCTTATTTTTACTACAGATATCCTTAATAATGAAATAATTTCACTCAAATGGCGATTAAAACAGCAAAGTCAGCAAAATGTATTTTATAATTAACCCGGTGATACCGTATATGATAAAATCTTTAAACCGGTATTTTAACATTCCGGCCGCAACGGAAATTATCGGGGAGGAAAGCGGTAACAGATTAAACAGGAACAAGGTGAGGTTGCCATATTTCAAAATGTGCTTCTCAGCTTTCAGAATTCTTTTTTCGCCCACCAGGTTATTAACAATAGCAGTACTGACTGATAATCCGATTAAATAATCTATTACCTGGGCGGCGCTTGCAGTAGCCAATGCAACGGTAATCAATTCCCAATCGCCGAAGTACGAAAGATAATACACATAGACCATTTCAACAGGCATGAGCAAAAAGAAGAGATAACCCGAAAAATGAATCAACCCGAAAGAAGCAAGGCTTTGGCCTTTGCCCGCATACCATTCCCTTCCAAATGTGGACGAGATGATTACTATGGCTATGAATGAGGTTATTAAAATCAACAGTATCCTGATCCTTCTTTTTTTCATCGGTTTAATGATCGAAATTTCAATTGCAAAATGAATTCTGTAATTGCATTTGCTTTTACGTTAACTGCAAAAAAACAATTGTAAAAAAAGGGAATTCTTAAGGGGTGAAATTAAATGCCACTGATTCGCAGATTTTTCTTTTCAATCAGTGAATCTGTGGCATATTTTTTATTACTCCACCGTAACCGACTTCGCCAGGTTCCGGGGCTGGTCAACGTTGCAGCCGCGCAAAACAGCAATGTGGTACGCCAGCATTTGCAACGGAATAACTGCCAGCAGCGGCGCCATTGCCGGGTGTGAATCGGGTATTTCAATGCTGTCGTTCACCATTTCCTTTAACACAACATCGCCATCGGTTACAATGGCAATCACATTTCCTTTCCGGGCTTTTACTTCCTGAATGTTGCTCACAATTTTCTCGTAATAATCGTCTTTAGGCGCAACCACAATAACAGGCAAATTATCGTCAACAAGGGCAATCGGGCCGTGTTTCATTTCGCCTGCTGCATAACCTTCGGCGTGAATGTATGAAATCTCCTTCAGTTTGAGAGCACCTTCGAGCGCCACAGGGAAAAGATAACCACGCCCGAGGTAAAGCGCGTTAATAGCATCTTTGTATTTTTCGGCAATTGCCTTAATTTTTTCGTTATTTTGAAGAATTATTCTCCCTTTTTCAGGAATTTGTGCCAGCTCTTTTACCAGCATCCTGTACTCCTCAACACTGATGGTTTTTCTGGCCATTGCCAGTTTCAGCGCGAACATGGTCAACACGGTAACCTGCGCTGTAAACGCTTTGGTCGATGCAACACCAATTTCGATTCCGGCATGGGTGTACACACCTGCATCGGTTTCGCGCGAAAGTGTTGAGCCAACCACATTGCAAATTCCCAAAACCGTCGCCCCCTTTTCCTTTGCAAGATGCAGCGCAGCCAGTGTGTCGGCAGTTTCGCCGCTCTGGCTGATTAAAATTACCACATCGTTTTTGCCAATTACCGGTTTGCGGTACCTGAACTCGGAAGCATATTCAACTTCAACCGGAATCTGCGCAAACTCCTCGAGCAGATACTCGCCAATTAACGCCGCGTGCCACGATGTGCCGCAGCCAATAATAATAATCCGTTCAGCTTGCTGGATTTTTGGAAAAATGTTGATTAAACCGCCCAGCACAATTTCTGAATGATCGGGCCGCAAACGGCCGCGAAATGTTTCTTCGATGGTGCGGGGCTGTTCGTGAATTTCTTTCAGCATAAAATGCTCATAGTCCCCTTTCTCGAGCTCGCCAATTTCCAGGTTCAGGCTACTGATTTTGAGTGATACCGGTGTGTTTTGAACGTTTTTCAGTGTGAAACTGTCTTTTTTAATGATTGCAATATCTTCGTCGCTTAAATAAACTACCTGGCTTGTAAATTCCGCAATTGGCGCCGCATCGCTGGCAATAAAATATTCGCCGTTCCCGAGGCCAACCACCAGCGGGCTACCTTTCCGGGCAACCACAATTTTATCTTTTTCGTTCTTACATAAAACGGCAATCCCATAAGCGCCAACCACTTTCGAAAGCGCCAGTTGAACGGCCGTTTCAGCATTTATTTCATCGCTCTGGTTATAAAAATATTCAATCAGGTTGGCCAAAACCTCAGTGTCGGTTTCGCTGCAAAAAGTGTATCCGTGCTGTATTAAATCGGTTTTTAATTTAGCATAATTCTCAATGATCCCGTTGTGTACAATGGTGAAAATTCCATTCATCGAATTGTGGGGATGCGCGTTTACGTCGCTTGGTTCGCCATGCGTTGCCCAGCGTGTATGGCCAATACCAATCGACCCGCCATGATTTTGGTTCAATGCAAAATTCTCCAGTTCAACTACTTTTCCCTTCTTTTTAAATACTTCCAGTGATCCATTCAGCAAAGCAACACCTGCCGAATCGTACCCGCGGTATTCGAGCCATTTCAAACCCTTAATAATAATCGGAAATGCTTCCTTTTTACCTATATAACCTATTATTCCACACATAAATTCAGTTTAATGTTTAAAGTTTGAGCTTACTCCGAAAAGTCGGAAATTCAATAATTTTCAGATGTTTGACCCCCTAACCCCAAAGGGGAACATCTGAAAATCATTGAATTAGGAAGTCCCCCCTTTGGGGGTTAGGGGGTCAAAGGACTTTTCGGAGCAGA
>CAMTWS010000142.1:0-7005 GCA_947085485.1 uncultured Prolixibacteraceae bacterium | reverse complement strand
GCAATCTTTTCGATTTCTCTTTTTAAAATCATCTTGACCGGTTAATATTGTTTGTTGGCTATGTCGAACAATGCTTGTTTGGATATATTCAACCTCAGTTTCCATTCGGCATTGAAAGAACCGGAATTGGCGCCTTGAGGATCAAACGGATTATAAGAATCTCTTACACAGCCTTTTGTAAAACGGATGAATGATTTAAATCCTTTCTTTTCAAATAATTCAGCCAGAAATCCTATTCTTTTAGTTGCAGCAATATTATTTATCGCACTGCAATACTCAATCATTTTTTCGCCTGAAAGTTGAGCAATAGAAAAAGCACGAATCAATTCTGCGTAACCTCCTGAATATTGAGGCAAATCGAAACAATCGACGATGGTTTTTTCAACATCAGTCATGTAATAACTATGATTACCATAGCCTTCCTTAACTATGCCCATTCGTTTTTCTTCAGAAATTCTGATGAATTTATAATTCACCCCAAAAATTGACTTATCGCTCTTTTTATGCGGTGTTTGAATGAATACAGTATTAGGAAATTGTTCAGTAAGTCCGTGTAAATTTAGTGCAGACCAGTATGCAACAACCCCTTTTTTTACAATAAAAGTCCCGATAACATTCTCATCCCGAAAAGCAGCCTTACAAAATTTTCCTCTTTCAATTCTTGACAGAAACCCTTTATGAACAAGGTTCTCCAGTATTTCATTTATATTATCAAATTTCTTGTTAACTATTGTTTCAATTTCTTCCAAAAGGAAAATATCAATCTCATACTCATCCAGAAGTTTTATAAACTCTAATTGAGCCGAGGTAATATTTGATGATATGTAAACACTGTCCGCCATGATATTTTGAAGAATAATAAGACTTAAAAAAAAGGTCTTTTCTTTCCTTGAAATATAATGCAAAAATATTACAAATTTTTATATTATACAAACAATCCTTTACATTCAATTGATTTAAGGGTTGATTCAAAAACCAGGTTATTTCCTGAAACGGGTTATTGCAAATTAGTGGTAATAATTTTCCGACTTTGCCCAACAGTATTTTCCTTGTGAAACCTCGGGTCCTCCTTAAAATACGACAACCGAACTGGATACCGGATTGAATTTTCATATTCGCAGAAATGTATTTCTGGGGTTGTCTAATCTCGCGGTGTAATCGTGTGGGAACGGGGGGGTGAACTCAAAAGATTTATTGATTTGGAATGAATATTTCCCCACCATGTGACTCTCCCGCTATTGCAGGTCTTGGTTTTAGTGTTTATTTCAAGTATACTTTAAATATTATGCAGGCAATCTTTGAAAAAATAAGGACCTACAATGTTTGGGACGGAAAATACTACAACACCGGATATGAACGGAGCGAATATCTGAATACAATTACGAGGTACATCGGCAACAAGTTGATCAAGGTACTGGTTGGGCAACGCCGTGTTGGGAAAAGTTATGTTCTGCGCCAGATCATTTGTTATTTAACTTCAGTGAAAGGGGTTAATCCACAAAATATTTTTTACCTCAACAAAGAATATACTGCTTTCGACGAAATTAAATCATCTTCGGATCTGGATGCTCTGTTTACTTACTATCGCCAGCAATTCAGTTTAACTGGGACTTTAAGCCGTGAATTCGGAAACCTGATGCTGATCAGGGATAACTATCCCAAATTTTAGACAGTATTTCCAATCAGTAGGATAATCCAAACTGCCAGAGTGGAATTGTGTTCAAATATCCCAGTTCAATATCATCTTTTACCATATAGGCTTTATCGATGCCCTGGATTTGCTTCAGACCTTTATTCTTACCTCCTACTTCAAACGTGTAATCACCAATCAGAAAATCAGCAACCGGGGATACTATCACATCATACTTTACCCGGAGTTGATTCAGAAAAAATGATTCTCTTATGTTTCCCTTATTTGAGTTGTTTTCTGCCAGAATGTACATTAAATTAGTATTATCAAGATAAATTTTATCAACTTTCCCAAGGCCCTTTATCCCTCCGGTATCATCCCGAAGTTGTGCTATCATTCCGGCTTCTTCAATTAACAGGCAATAGTTTGTTATATTATTCCGGCTGGCAGAAAGTGCAGTAGCAATACTTGTCATATTGGGCTTAAACGGTACACTTTTGGCAATAATTGCCAGCAATTGTTTCAATTTTCGGCCGGTGGACACATTCATGCCTGCATACAACGGAATATCTGTTTCCAAAGTCTGATTTACAATCTGTTGTAACCTCAGCTCAAAGTCTTCCTCCAATGCAAAGGGATAATACCCTTTTTTCAGATAATCTTCAAAGTAAGGCAATGGATGTTTTACTTCCGGAAGCTCAACTTTATGTTCCAGAATTTCTTCCAGGGAATATGTCCGGACAGATACTTTATGAAACAATTGTAAATACTCCCTGAAAGACAATCCTTGCATATTGTGCATCACAGCTCTGCGACTTAAATCTGAGGCTCCTTTTTTGATATCCAAAACTGAAGAACCGGTAAACACAACATTCAGTTCGGGATGATAATCATATATCAGTTTCAGTTCCTTAGCCCATTCTTTGTATTTATGAATTTCATCTATAAAGAGGTATCTCCCGCCATGCTTTACGAAAGTATCCGCTAAATCAATCAGCCTGGTATC
Source organism: uncultured Prolixibacteraceae bacterium (assembly GCA_947085485.1). Taxonomy (GTDB): domain Bacteria; phylum Bacteroidota; class Bacteroidia; order Bacteroidales; family Prolixibacteraceae; genus Draconibacterium. The sequence continues at coordinate 4,369 of CAMTWS010000142.1, read as the reverse complement.
GGCAAAATAAAAGTCTTCTGCCGTTACATAGAGTGTTTCAGCAGGATTCAGGTTCTTTTTGATATGCTGTAAAACCAGGGTAGTTTTCCCAACTCCACGGGGCCCGGTAAGTCCGATCATACGACTTTTCCAGTTTATATCAGCATAAATGTACCGGAAGAAGTCTGAATTGGTCTCTTTCAGAAGTTTAAGAAACTGTTCGAATAATTTGTCCATGGTATTTTGTTTTTACAAAGATAATAAATATCGCGCTATAATAGTGCATATATTAATTAAAATCGCACTATTGAAGCGCAAATAGTATTTTTGCTTTTACTTCCTGATATCAGGGAATGGGAAATTTGAGGGTTACCCGATAGGTGGAATTGATCAGGCTTTCGCCAATGGGCTTAATCTCGACTACGGTTCCGTGCGACATTTTGAGGTTGGTTACCTTGCGCTGCCAGTTTTTCAAATCAGGACTAACGAATACATAAGCATATTCGCTTTCAAACGGATCGGTATAAACCCGGTATTCATTTCCAACCTTGACACAGGCAGGACCTTCGTCGCCGGTTGAAGGAGTTATCGGACCAAACTCTTCGCCCCATGGGCCTTCGGGAGTTTTGCCTATCCGGTAAAAGTTGTTGGCCACGCCGGTATTGTCGTCTTTCTTGTAAAACATGATGTAACGCGATTTGCCGTCTTTGAGAAGAAAAGCGTCAATTGGTCCGTTATTCCCCGCCAGGCCACCTGCCGGAAACCCATTTTTAAACATTACTTTCGCTTTGCTGAATTGTTTAAAATCAGTTGTGGTAACGTAGTATATACGTCCTTCGGAACCGGTTTTTTTCCATTCACCTATGTTCGACGACCAGTAGATCATGTATTGGTTTTTCAGATCGTCGAAGAATATTTCAGGAGCCCAGCAGTTGCCGATGCTGTCGACGTCAGCCCCAACAGGAATGGATTGCTGTTCGCTCCAATGAATCAAATCTGACGACCAGGCATACCCAATGTCTTTCCCGGCCCAACCGGTTGTCCAAACCACACGGTAAATGCCATCAGCGCCTTTGTGAATGCTTGGATCGCGCATCAGATTTTCCGAACCAACATGCGGAATTAATACAGGTTGTCCGTTATTTAACTGTTCCCATTGATATCCATCCGTACTTAAAGCCAGGTGCATCCCTTTATCCTGCCCAAGGAAATAGGAAAACAAAAAGAATTTTTTCGCCTTTTGGTCAATACTGTTTTTGGTCTGTTTTTCCTTGCTGATAATCATTTTGGAGGCTGTATCCTGAGAAAAAAGGCTACACAAAACAGCTGTTGTAAGAATAAGTGTTTTCATACGTGTATAATTTGTTTTTTAAAGCCGGATGGAACTCGCATGTGAAGTATTCATCCGTGTTTGTGTTTAACGAACATGCTCGTTTCATAACGATATGTTTTTGAATCCTGGTTTTTTAGAATTTACATTATTTTGAATAACTAAAGTTTATATGCTTACTTATTTGGTAAGTTCTATTGGCACTTTTCTTATTTGTTATCGTATTGGTATTGAAACCAGTCCACATCTACAAAGCCCTTATCTTCCTTTGCGTTAAAGTTGAAAATCCCGATACGGTCGCCCCGGTAACTTCCCCAGGTTAATTGTGAATCACCGCCAAAAGGCTGATAAGATTTGCCATCGATGCTGATAAAATATTGGTTGGTGCCGTTGTACATGGTATCTGAACTCAAAAGATTAATTGATTTGTAATAAATGTATATTTCCCTATCATTTTACTACCGCTATTGCAGTTCCTGGTTTTAGAAAACCGCAAAACCTGGATATATTTTGTTATTGCAAAGCAAGACACTGTTTACAAAACCTTACCAGACAAGGCATTGCAAATGCAAAACAACATACCCCTCGGCCCAGACGAGGGGGAGTTGGATTTATCTTTCCAGATTACGAGCTTTTCAAGAATTTTTCGTTTCATTTCAAAAAAATAAATTTATTCAATCAATAACTAACTCAGCTATCCCGATTTTCTGACACCTTATTCGGGCCTCATTCAAATCCGTAAATACGCCGAAAATTTCTGCATCCAATTTTTTAAATAATAAAGCTATGTTTGCATTCAATTTCTTAAATAAGTTGATTATATTTGCATTCAATTTGTTCAATTTGTTAATTTATAAGGTATGAATAACAGCTATTTCCAACGAAAAATTGATATTGAATTGAAGGACTGGGTTAAAAGTCCAAATCATAAAACATTACTGTTGAGAGGCGCAAGGCAGGTAGGCAAGTCTTCGGCCATCCGACAGTTGGGAAAATCATTTAAATATTTTGTAGAAGTGAATTTTGATGAAGATGCAGAAATAAAAAAACTATTTGAAAAATCCCTTTCACCTCAGGAAATTTGCCAACGATTATCTTTTTATTATCAAATACCAATTATTGCGGGCGAGACATTACTTTTCCTTGACGAAATACAACAATGCAAACCCGCATTATCAAGGCTTCGGTATTTTTACGAAAAATACCCTGAATTACATGTAGTTGCTGCAGGTTCTTTGTTGGAATTTGCAATTGAAGAAATGCCTTCAATCGGGGTAGGCCGTGAACGTTCAATATTTATGTATCCGTTTAGCTTCGAGGAGTTCATGATAGCAACAGGCAATGTTATGTTGGTTGAAGCCTATCGCGCTTCAGCACCCGACAAACCGCTTTTCGAGCCTACGCATAATAAGATTGTAAATCTGTTAAAGGTTTTTTTAATTATCGGAGGTATGCCCGAAGTGGTTTCGGAATATGTTAAATCAACAGACATACTTCATTGTCAGAAAGTGCTGAATGACTTGATTATTACTTTCAGAGATGATTTTTCGAAATACAAAAAAAAGATACCTGCATTGAGAATAGCCGAAGTTTTTGAGTCAGTGGCCCGGCAGTCTGAAGGCAAGTTTATTTATGAGAAAGCAGGCGCCGGACTTAATAATGCACAGGTGAAACAAGCGCTGGAACTTCTGGTTATGGCTGGATTGGTGCATCCGGTAACCCACACGGCAGCAAATGGGATTCCACTTGGCGCTGAAATTAATCCAAAATACAGGAAAATGATTTTCTGTGATACCGGACTTTTTCAAAGGGTTTTAGGACTTGACACAACAAATTTATTATTATCTGATGATTTTAAAATCGTGAATAGGGGTGCTATAGCTGAAATTTTTGCAGGATTGGAACTGCTTAAGTCAGCATCGTGCTACGACCCTAAACAACTGTATTGCTGGGCAAAAGAAAAAAGTAAAGGAAATGCGCAGGTTGACTACATCATTCAGGTTGGTGAAAAGATTTACCCAATCGAAGTCAAATCAGGTTCACAAGGTGCAATGCAGAGTCTCCGTGTTTTTATGAATGAAAAGAAACGAACCAAAGGAATAAGAACATCTATGGAAAATTTCTGTAGTTATGATGATATTGATGTTTATCCACTGTACGCTATATCAAATGTTTTGATGCCCAAATGATGATTGTACAATAAACTGATTGCAGCCATAAAATCGCTTTACAAACTCTGGAATAAAAACTACTGTCAGGGGCAGTTTCTTTTCAATACAGGTTTGCAGGACGAACCTTATTTCCGGTATTTCAGCTATCCCGATTTTCTGACACCTTATTCCGGCCTCATCCAAATCCGCAAATATGCCGAAATCCATAACCTTGATGATTTACAGGAACAGTTTGCCCAAATCAGCGTCCTCACCAAAAAAGTGCGTGAAGAACTTTACCGAATGCTGGTGGAGGAGGCTAAGTATTTTGGGTAATTGAGTTGTGTGATTTTCGTTTTCGGGGATTTCCTGGTAAAATTGGAAGTCCCTCTAATTGTTTCTGACAGCGACCTTCTTAAAGATTTTGACTTCATGTTTAACAAGGGAACCCCGCTGGTTTACAAGGACGGGGCAACAGGTTACAAGGATGACAAAATTCCTTACAAGGGAGGGACAAAAGGTTACAAGGCCGCCGAAATTCTTAACAAGGGAGGGTTATCAGGTTACAAGGGAACGGATATTTTTAACAAGGGCGGCTCGTAGTTTAGCAAGGGAAGGGATATTTTCAGCAATAGCCTACATGTTCTCAACAGTCCTTTGAAATGCCATATTCATTAACGATTTTATTTGCAGTATCATTTAACAAGGCATTGCAAATGCAAAACAACATACCCCTCGGCGCAGATGAGGGGTAGTTGGAGGCTTGGTGCGTGTGTAGGTAATTTCCTGGGTTTGCTTTTCGGGAGTTGATGTGGCCGGAAAATCGAACAGGATGAGTTGCGATGGGCCGGGCGAAACAAACCGTTCGCTTTTGGCGCCGAATATCATCCGCTGCAACTCAGAAAGCTGG
>CAMTWS010000141.1:0-11653 GCA_947085485.1 uncultured Prolixibacteraceae bacterium | reverse complement strand
TGCTGTCCCAAACATCCTCACGAAACGAATAAAACGACCAGTGCCACTGGTTTTCGTTAAATATTCCGATGAGGTCGGAAAAATATTTTTCAACTCCTTTCACTTTACGCGAGCAGCCAAATTCGCCAACCCAAATCCGGTTTGCAGGAACTTCATTTCTTTTCGCCCAGTCCGTCACCGGGTTTAAGAATTCGTGAAGCGTAGTTTTATTCATTTCGAAATCAATTCCCAGTTCGTCAACAGGAACTTTACCCGGATACTGATACCTGTCGTTATTGATTTTTTGAGTTGTAAAATTATAGGGTTCGTACATGTGAAAAGAGTAAATAATGTTTGTATCATCCAGCTTTTGAAGATAACTGAAAGCCCATGGGGTTGCATAAAGTCCCGGCTCGACGATTATTGGAGTTTCTTTGTCCACTTCCCTTATCGCTTTAATTACTTTCGAATAGAACAGGTTGAGGTCAGCAGGGGTCTCTTTAATTGTTTTGTACCAATCGGTTAAATCATTTTTCCAAAAGGAGTGTTTGCCATAAAAAACTTCGGGGTGAGGTTCGTTTTGAATGTTAAAACCTGCAATAGCCGGATGGTTTTTTAATCGTCCTGCCAAATCTCTCCAAAACAGTGAAGTTTGTTCCTGGTATTTCTCCTCTTTCCAAAGGCGGCCGTCGCGCACGCCGTTGTTACTCTGCACCCAGCGGGCGCCGGGCAAACTAATTGGGGTAAGCACAATTTTGATATTCAGCGAATCGGCAATATCGAGGACACTCACAAGTTTTTGAAAATCGCATTCCACAATCCCTTTGTATTCATCCACATTCCCGATAAGGAAATCACGTTCAGCGCCTTTCCATTTTTCATAAGTAAGACGCACGAATTTGATGTTGGCAGCGGCAGCCGATTCGAACCATTCACGGGTAGGAACTGCATTAAAATAGTTGGTCCCTTTTTGCTGGGTTTCCCAGAAAAGAATTTTGTCAGGTTGAGATTTTCCCGTTAAAAAAACAAGAATTAATACAGTAGTTAAAAGTAATGTTGAAAAAGGTTTTGTCATATTCCTATTGTTATTTCGACCAGGCTGTTATGCCTTTAAAAGCATTTCCGTTTTTATCGAATAAACTGCGGCCCAGGTAAAAAACCTTTGATTCGGGAATATCCAATACTTCGGGTTCCCAGTAGTAAACTGATTTTACTTTAGGGTGGTTTTTAAGGCGTTTTGCCAGTTCCGCCAAATAATCATTTTGTCCCTGTTCTGTGGGTGGATATGGTTTTACATTCAAAATCCAACCCCCGGGTTCGGGATACCAGTTATTTGAATAATAGGCAGTTTCAACCAGCGAAATATCTTGTCCGAAATTCAATGAAAGGTTTTCGATATTGGCTTCCAATTGTTCGAAAGTGCCGTGCCACCAGGGGTAGTAACTTAATCCGATGACGTCGAATTCAACCCCGTCCTCTATCATTTTGTTGTAAAATGTATTCGATTCCTGCAAATTACCGCCCGTTGCAGCATGAACCATGATTTTAATTCCGGTTGAATTTTTGGCGTTTTTAACTCCCTGGATTCCCGCTTTTATCAAATTGGTAAGGCCTTGCCAGTTGGCGCCGCCGGTTTCGGGCCATAATTTTCCCTGTGGCCACAGCATCCCGTTATTTATTTCGTTGCCAATTTGTACCATTTCGGGCAGTACGCCTGCATTTTGCATATTATCAAGAACTTTGGTGGTGTAAATACGCATGCTGTCGGCAAGAATTTCGAGCGACAGATTTTTCCATGCTGCCGGTGTAAACTGTTTGCCGGGGTCGGCCCAGGTATCGGAATAATGAAAATTGAGAAATATTTTAAATCCCAGCGCTTTTGCTTTTTTTGCCGATGCAATGGTGTAATTCAAATCATTGCAAACAGGCCCAACGTTGTTTGGAGTGTGAAAAACTCGAAATCGCGCCCATATATAACCGTTATCCTTAAAAATCTGAAGCCCGTCTTTCGCAACGCCATTTATTTTATACACAGCGCCATAATCTTCCATCTTTTTAATAATTGAAAAATCGCCGCCATAAGTTAAACTACTTTCTTCCGGAACATCGCCGGGTGTGTTGTTTGTTGAACACGAAAGAGAAAGGGATACGAAAAGAACACAGATTATCAGCTTCATTTTATTCTTTTTGAATTGTTTAATTACCGTCAATATTAGAGATAATATTGATTATTTAAAAATTGCTTTTAAAAATGCTGTGTTAATGCCGACCTCCACCAGGGGTAATATTTTCTTTCCAATTCATCGATAGATGGGAACGGGTAAAACAGGAATCTATCTTTTTCGCCAATGAAAAAACCGGTTTTTATAGTCCTGTAATTCAAATCGCCTTGCATATAACGCAATACTGTTTTAGTACGTTTACCTTTTATTTGATTCAACTTAATAAGGCATTCGCGCAAATGGTCGGGATTGGAATATGGCAAATTATGCATAGGTGCATTAGGATCGAGTGCCAACTCATTTAAAAGCAACTCAACAAAAATAACTTTTGGCGCCGAAACCGGTTATTTGTATCGGTTAAAAACTGGATAAACTTGTCGGGGCTAAGTTTACTTGCCACCCGCGTTGTAATCGGATTAAATTGTTGGTACAAATGGGTATCGTCAGTTTCTGTTTCTTCAAAATTTGATGATTGAAGTTCCATAACTTTCCCGTCATCGGTTACGAGATACAGATTTTTTAAGGCTGATAACGGAGTTTTTTCCAGACATCGGTAAATACTTAAAAAAAAAGAACGTTTTGGCTCCCCGTTTTGGTAGGGTACCAATTGCTTTTCGATGTGTTTTTCCGGAAGGTCCTTTAATTTTTCGGTATCAAAGCCGAAAAAAATATTTTGCCCGTGAATCTGTTTTTTTGTTCCCACCGACAAATAGTTTCCAAAATCGAAAGGAGCTAAATGTGATGCAATTATTGACTCGGGGGTAACTACAAGGTAATAAACTTTTTCATGATTTTGAATTTTTATTCAAGTTACATATTATTGAAATGTCAGGCAATAGAAACGCCTGCTGAAAAAATTTCTTTATCATTCGTTTTATTATCTTCGGCATTTTTTAAAAATAAACTTATGCAAAAGGGAACCCGGGTTTTATCAATCGACATTATGCGTGGCATTACGCTTTTTTTAATGCTTTTTGTAAACGATATGTACACACCTGGAGTGCCATCGTGGATGGTTCACACCAAAGCCGGTTTCGATGGCATGGGGCTGGCCGACTGGGTGTTTCCCGGTTTTTTGTTTATGGTCGGAATGGCCGTTCCGTTTGCAATGCAGAACCGCCTGAAAATGGGCGATACAAATCCACGGGTTATCGTTCACATTTTTGTTCGTACAACCAGTTTGTTAATTATTGGTGTTTTTATGGAAAACGGTTCGCGTTTAAATGCCGATTTAACCGGAATGAGCCAAAACCTTTGGTCAATTCTGATGTATGTTTCTGTTTTTTTGATATGGAATCAATACAGTAAATTGAATGGCACCTTTCTGTTTGTATTGAAAGGAGTTGGTATTGTTGGGTTAATTGTTCTTGCTGTCATTTTCAGAAGCGGAACTGCCGAAAATGTGGGTTGGCTTCAAACAAGATGGTGGGGAATTCTGGGGCTGATTGGCTGGGGTTATTTGGTGGCTGCGCTGGTGTATCTGCTTTGTAAAGACAGTTTTCTGAAAACAGGTGTTTTCTGGGCGCTTTTTGTTGCATTGAATATTTTATCACAACTGGGGTTGATGGATTTTCTTAGACCTTTGAAGCCGGTTTTTGGTGTAATTTTAAACGGAAATGTCCCCTCGATTGTACTCGCGGGTTTGTTTTTTAGTTTGGTACTCAAAAACCTGGAAAAACATGACATTAAAAAGTTTGTTGTTGCCGGAGTTGCGCTTGGAGTGTTGGTTTTGATTTCAGGGTTTGTGTTCCGCAACTGGTTTATTATTTCAAAAATTAAGGCAACTCCAAGTTGGGCCATGATTTGCAATGGAATCAGTATCCTGGTTTTTATGATTCTTTATTTTGTTATCGATGTTTTGGGTAAGAATAAATGGGCGGCAGTTTTTAAGCCTGCCGGGCAAAATTCGCTAACTACTTATCTGGCCCCCAGTATTTTATATCATCTGATTTGGCTGTTTAGCGTTCCGGTTTTATTTTATAAACAATCCGAATTACAGTGGGTAGTAGTTTCAGGCTCGGTTGTTTGGGCATTTGCTATGGTAGGTTTTGCGGCCCTGTTATCAAAAATCGGTATCAGGTTAAAACTGTAAAATTGTTTTGTACTTTTATAAACTAAACCTTTAAAATTGAACATCATGAACCGTTTTCGATACATTATCGGATTTATTCTGATTGTAATCATTTCGTCGTGCAAATATGAAAAAGTAACTCTTGAAACTTTAATGTCAGAAATGACCGATCGATCGGAATTGACTTATTATCCCGTGAATCCATATTCGCTTAAACAGTTCAGCAGTTACGACCGGAAAACGGTTTCGCCCGGTAACAACGATTGGTGGGCAAATGCTGATTACACACAGTTTATCAGGGAAGAAAACAATGCCGGACGGCGCGAATTTGTGCTGTTCGATGCTACTGGCCCGGGAGCTGTTGTTCGTTACTGGATGACTTTTGCAGGTGAAGGAGCTTCAGCCGGAACTTTGAGGATTTACATTGATAGAACTGAAACACCGGTAATTGAAGGAAATGTTCTGGAAATTTTGAGTGGAAGTTTATTGGCGCCCGAACCGCTGGCTTCATCAGTTTCGCCCGAAAACCGACTACCAGCAGCGCGGTCATAACTTATATCTGCCAATCCCGTACTCGAAACATTGTAAAATTACTTATGAATGCGATGCTGTTAAATTTGAAAATAACAGCTGGCGGCCAAGTATTTACTACAATATTAATTACCGCACGTATGAAAAAAATATAAAAGTTGAAAGTTTTAATAACGAAATTCTGCAAAAAAATAAAACACTAATTGAAGAGACAGCAAAAATACTGACCTCGGAAACAAATTTTACTCATGTCAGTCTTAATCAATCAAAATCGATTAATCCGGCTGACAGTCTGAAAATTAACATTGATAAAAAAGGACTGGCAATTGCTGAAATCGGATTAAAACTAACTGCCGAAAATTTGAATCAGGCTTTAAGATCAACAGTTTTATCCATTTCCTTCGATGGAAAGGAAACAGTTTGGATTCCGGCAGGTGAATTTTTTGGAACCGGGTATCAAATCAATCCATCAAAAACATGGAATTCTCGGGTTGATGAAAATGGAAGGATGACAGCATCGTGGATTATGCCATTTAAAACCTCAGTTCAGGTAAATGTGATAAATTTTGGTGACGCACCAGTGGTTGCTGAATTAGGGGTTTCAACCATCGGTTATAAATGGAAAAAATCAAGTATGTATTTTTGCGCTTCGTGGCACGAATACAATCAAATCAACACAGCTAAAAACGATTCACTTGAAAATCACGAATGGCATTTCGATGTAAATTATGCAGATATAACCGGACAGGGTGTTTATGTTGGCGATGCAATTACGGTTTTCAATACGGTTGACGCCTGGTGGGGCGAAGGCGACGAAAAGATTTTTGTTGATGGCGAAGATTTTCCTTCATCAATCGGAACCGGAACCGAAGATTATTACGGTTATGCCTGGTGCCGGCCTGAAAAATTCAGCCATCCGTTTATTGCACAACCTACCGGTGCCGGTAATTTTCACCCGGGAATGTCGGTAAATATGCGTTACCGCTTACTCGATGCCATTCCGTTTACAAATAAAATCAGTTCGAATATTGAAATGTGGCACTGGGAGAAGGCCAGGATAAACTTTGCCATGTCGGCTTTTTGGTATGCAAAACAGGGCTTTGTGGTTAATATAAAACCAGATATTGAAAGTGTGAAAATTCCGGTTGCAATGCACAGAACTGATATTTACAAACCGATTTTGGATGAAACCGGCAAAATTGAGGGCGAAAATATTCTTTCCTTAAAGATTCTGGGCGTCAATAAAAGCGCCAAACCCGGAAATATGGCCGGAATCGACTGGATGCAGTTTATAAAACAATAAAAAGTAGTACGTTTACATTTGTACAAAAAGTCTAAAACCTAGTGCTTTGAAGGAATCGTTATTAACCATATTATTTATTTTAGGTTTTTCGAGATTTGGTGCTTTTGCAGAAACGGTATCGCTTGATTCGCTTGATTTTTACATTTCCCGTCAATCAGAATACGACGAACAGAAAGAGGAACGTATCAGGGAATTGAAGGTGGAGATTTCGCTGAACGGTAAGAATAATCTGCAATTGTATGATTTATATAACCGGCTTTTCGATGAATACAGGTCGTACATTTATGATTCAGCTTATTTTTATGTCGAAAAACTGAACCGGATTTCTTCGGTACTGAATGACAGGGATAAAATTGTGACATCGCAGGTAAAACTTGGGTTTTCTTACCTCTCTTCCGGATTATTCAAAGAAGCTTTTGACGTGCTGAGTCTTGTAAAAATTGACAAGTGTAACACCGAAACTCAAATTGAATATTACACCTGCAAATCGAGGTTATATTACGACTTGGCTGATTATAACAGAAGTACTGATTTCAGGAAAAAATACATTGAAACAGGTAACCTGATAATCGATTCGGCCATTTTGCTCATGCCGCATGGTTCGTCGCGGTATTGGACTACCCTCGGGCTGAAAAATATGAAAACCGACAACCACGATGCGGCAGTAGCTTCTTTCAGGAAAATGATTGATACCTGCAATTATTCAGAACACGAACTTGCCATAGCCACTTCGAGCATTGCCTATGTTTTAGGATTGCAGGGAAAAACAAAAGAGGCGAAAGAATTCTGGATAAAGGCTGCAATATCCGATATTAAATCATCGGTAAAGGAAACTGTGGCTTTGCGCAATCTGGCGCAGTTGCTTTACGATGAGCGGGAAATAGTGCCGGCTGTGAAGTACATCAGAAAGGCATTGGATGATGCTTCTTTTTACAATGCCCGTCACCGGCAGCTCGAAATCGGGAGCATTTTACCAATTATTGAAGGTGAACGAATGAATACGATTGAAAACCAGCGTGACAGAATTATGGTTTTTACCGTTTTTATTTCGGTTTTGTTGTTTGCACTGCTTGTTGCGCTGGTTGTTATCTGGAAAGCATTTAAACGATTAGATGTCGCACGAAAAACCATTCAGGATGCCAACGATAAACTCACCGAAGCCAGCAAAATCAAGGATGAATACATTGCTTACTTTTTCAGTCAGAGTTCGGAGTTTATCGAAAAAATGGAGATGCTGCAAAAATGGGTAAACCGCAAAGTGGCAGCAAAACAGTATGATGGGCTGAAGAACCTTCCGCAAAACCTGAGTGTGGCAAAAGAACGCGAGGCTTTATTTGAACGGTTCGACCAGATATTTTTGAAACTCTTCCCCGATTTTGTAAGTGAATTCAATAAACTGATGAAACCGGAAGAGCAAATTCATTTGAAAAAAGGCGAACTGATGAACACTGATTTGAGAATTTATGCACTCATTCGGCTCGGTATTAACGACAACGAAAAAATAGCCAGCTTTTTAAATTATTCAGTAAATACAATTTATGCCTACAAAACCAAAATCAAAAGCAAAGCCAATTGCCCGTCCGACGAATTTAAGCGTAAAGTTCATGAGATTAAATCGATTTAAAATTTACGGGTAGCGGTTACCGCACATACAGTTTGAGGCTTTTGCAGTCATCCCATCTCACAATGTAAATTCCTTTTTCAAGGCCCGTAATTTTTGCCTGGCCAGCCACGAGTGATGTATGAATTTTTTTCAGGATGAGGTTTTTGATGGATTTTGACCAGCTTCCGATAAAAACGGCATCATTTTTTGAGTTGTACAAATCGATGTTGTAGATTTTAATGTTTTGCAAATCGTACTGACTGCTGCTGTTAATGTGCAAAGCGCCCTGCTGGTTTCCCCAGAAATCGCCACTTACACCGGCCTGTCCACCGGCAACACCTCCGTTGTAAACCGAAATATTGTAAAATTCGCTGTAGCCTTCACTGCTGAAAGGCATCCCCGGGAAATCGCTGGTTACGCGGAACCCTGCTTCCATTGCATCAGAAATAACAATGTTGTGGGCTTTGTTTTGCTTTCCGCCAAAAAATCCAAGTCCCGAAGCGCGCCAGTTGTTCTCTGAAGTGCTGTACCTGAAAATATTGTTTTCGCAAAGCCTGTCGCCCCGCGACCACGAGGCAATGTCATCATCGCCGTTGTTACGGTAGCTGCAATGTTCAACTACCGAGTTTTTACAACCATACGCCAGGTTGATTCCATCGGCGTAATTGTTTCGGAAGCGGCAATGCTGAATGGTAAGGTTGTCAGCACCTTCAATCCAGCCGCCACATTCAAAATGCTCGGCCCAAACATTTCTGATAATTGAATTTGAACCAAAACTGCCCATCAAACCTTTTCCTACCTGGTAACGCGGGTCGTTGTTGTAATATCGTTTGTTGTTAATGGTATTCAGAAATACACCTTCAAGAACCACATTGCTGGCGTAGGTCTCAATGCCGCGCTGACTGTAGGTACTCCGGTCGTCCGACGAAGCATTGAAATAAATTTCGGTGTGCCACATTCCGGCCCCGATAATTTTAGTCCCATCGCCCGAAATAATAATTCTTGCATCCACTTCGTATTTTCCGGCAGGCAGGTAAATTGTTTTTCCTTTGTGTTGGGTTACAAAATATTGCAGTTTGCCATTTTCAGGCGAATAGGCAATTTTATTGGCATCCTGTATCGATTCAAAAGTTACGGCTTCCGGAACTTCTTCAAGCTCTATAAAATCGATTGTGTAAGGAATGTTGTTTTCGTCGGCTTTTGTAATTCGTAAAACGGCGTTGGCAGGAATTTTAGTGTCGAGTTTTAAATGTATCTCGTCGAATCGCATCCGCGGGAATTTGGTTGATGCATCGGGTGTATTGTCGGGATATTTGCTGCCCGTTTTCAGAATGTATTGCCATGCCCAGTATGAGTTAAGTGTGATGTTTTGTACAAATTCACCATTAATAAAAAGCGCCAGCGTGCCTTGTGTTCCTTTGCCATCGTTGCTGTCGGGCAGCGAAAAACGGATGGTCAGTCCGTCGGCGGCTTTTTCATTGGTCCACTGAACGTATGAATCTTTTGTAACCAACTGAATGGCAGAAAAATTGGAGGCTTCAGTCTGAATTTCACGCTGGTCGTAAGTAGGTTGTAAAACTGTTCCGTTTGTTTCGCATTTTCCGGTTTCGGCTTCGTAACGAAGATAAGGCCGGCTAAAATAACCCCTTTCCAGCTCGTCGTCCTGATTGGAAACACTTTGGGCAATGGTGTTCAAAAAGCCTAAAAAGGGCAACGCAATTATTAAGATTTTTTTTTGTTCATTTTTCTGGTATTGATATGTTTTAAGCGTGAAATTATAAATTCAAACCGAACAACATAACCCGGTGGCTTTTCAAAGGGTGTAAAAACTACGTTTTTTGGGTGAAAAATGCCCTTTTCAGACGGTATAAATCTATATTTTCCAACTTCAAATATTGGTTTAATTTACTGTAAATCAATAATATGATATTTTAAACAATCAATATTTCCTTTTCATACCCTAAAACCCCCCGCTTTCAGGCTCTATCTTTACACCATTCATCAATAAAAACAAAAACTATGAGAAAATTTACTTTAACAACAATTACATTCTTTTCGGTTCTTTTCGGAACCTTCGCTCAAACGCTAAATAATCCAAAAGATGCTGATGGTTACTACATCGTAAAATACGATTGTGCAGCAGGAGCATTTGCAACATCAAACAATATTGAGGTTGACCAGACTTTTACCTTTGCTGTTGATGTTACCGGAACTCCCTGGGAAAACTGGCTAAAGGGAACGCCAACAGCAGCCGGGCAACCCGCGCACTTGCCATTAATAAATGGACAAACTTTGGCGATGTAAGTGGCGGAACAAACCGGCTGAAACAAATTAAAGGGAACATTTATGGTGCAACCTGGAACATTAAACAGATTGCCACAACCATGAATGTTACTTCGGCAACCGGAAAAGACTCCGTAGTGTACATCTACGGTCAGGTTTTCGGTTTTGAGTTTACGGCTACAAATCCGGGAGCCGGCTGGTGGATGTGGCCGGCAGGAATGCCTGCTGGTACAGCAATTAATCAGGGAACGGGTTCTATTTTTAGAACACTGCCATACACCGGAACAAAAACAAGCGCTGAGTTTTACAGCGATGATTATGAAGGTGGATTGTTTTTTTCTAATAATTCGCCTGAAAAAGGTTACACACTACCTTGTGCCGTGGTTACAGCCGTTTCTGATATTACAAGACCCAAATCACCGGTAGTAGGCCATGAATATTACAACTTGATGGGTTCAAAGCTTGCAAGAGAACCCGAAACTGGAATCTACATCCATAAAGCAATCAAGGCCGATGGAACTTCGGAATCAACCAAAGTTATCAAAAGAATGAAATAGTCTTTTGTGTTTAAATTGAAAGAGCGAGGTTTTAACGCTTCGCTTTTTCTTTTTCAAACGTTTTTTCATCAAACAATTCAACTTATCTCTATGAATAACCTAAAATTAGTTATTTACTGTGCATTACTTATTTTATGCTGTTTCTCGGCTGTAAACGGTTATGCGCAGGAAATAAAAACAATATCGGGGAGTGTTTCCGACACTAAAAACGAAACCATCATCGGGGCAACTGTTACAGCAACAGTTTCCGGTTTGATGAAAGCCGGAACTGTAACCGATTTAAATGGAAATTTTAAACTGGCGGTTCCAATTGGGAGTACACTCAACGTTACCTATATCGGATTCAAATCTCACCAGGAAGTTATTACAACCGAAAAAAATGTTTTTCAGGTGGTTTTGCAGGAAGATGTAAAATCGCTTGATGAAGTGGTTGTTGTGGGTTACGGAACCCAAAAACGGTCGGAACTTACAGGCTCTATTTCAACAGTCAGAGCCGATGATGTAAAAGACTTTTCATCGAAGAGTCTTGCTGAATCGATAAGCGGGATGGCTGCGGGTGTGATGGTGACCAAAAGCGAAGGTTCGCCGGGCAGCGTTGCCGATATTATCATCCGCGGCGCCGGTTCGCTCAATGGCATGAGCCCGTTGTACATTGTTGACGGAGTTCCGCAGGAAGCCGGTTTTAATTTCAATATGCGCGATGTTGAATCAATCGAAATTCTGAAAGATGCCGGTTCTGCAGCTATTTACGGTTCGCGTGCGGCTGGCGGTGTTATTTTGGTTACCACCAAACGTGGTAAAGAGGGCGAAAAAGCTACTATCAGCGCCAATGCACGTTTTGGCGTGAGGAACATAACAACAAACATTGAATTACTGAATACGGAAGATTGGATTGCCGCACGCGATGCTTTTGGAACCGGCAGCACACTCAATGTTTTAGGTGCTTCAGGTATCAGCGACCTGCCCGATACCGACTGGATGGACGTGATGTTCGATACGGGAATTGAACAGGAATACAATATTTCGGTTGCCTCCAAAACCGAAAAAACAAGCTTCTTTTTGTCGGGTGGTTACCTTAGCGAAAAAGGAGTTTACATGGATACC
>CAMTWS010000140.1:0-7936 GCA_947085485.1 uncultured Prolixibacteraceae bacterium | reverse complement strand
TGATTCAAATGGCTTTATCTGGACAGAACCGTTTGTTATAATATTTCCCAAAACATCCACTTCGGTTAGGATTAAATTATTACCGCTGATTTCATTTTTCAACTGAATATTGACCGGTTTACCTCCAATTTCACGAATATGAAAAACAGCGCTTTTCCCATCTGTTCCCGGCATGGCCGAAATCAGGATGATATTTTTGGGCCAGCCTGAAATTACAGAGCCTTCCGGTTTTCCGCCACCGTTTCCGCCACCCGGTAAAACGCGGGTGAGAAACGGAACCATGTTTTCCCATCCAAAGCGGGTTGCCGCAGTTTGCGAATTTTCTGCCGAACTGCTTATGGAATAAGTCCAGGTAAAACCGCCGTGCTGCTCGGCATTAAAATTGGTTACCCAGTAATTATTCATCGGCCAGCCGTATATGTGCGTGGTTTCGGGTGTGGCGCCGGCTTTGTACCGCCCGGTATTAATACCGCCAAACTGCATCAGCGGAGTTTCTTTCGAACTCAGCAATATTTGGGCGTTGGAATTTGATAACCTTGCGTAATTCTGCACCGTGTTCCAGTCGTTCGACGAACCGGGAACCTGATCGATACCGGCCCTGATTTCGCCGCCCTGAACATCGAAAGCCAGTTGCCCGTTTTCCAAAGCAAACGGTAATGCAATGTAAATCCCTTCGGGCTCGACAACCATTTTCTTTTCGATGAAATATGCCAAATCGATTCGTTTGGAAGTATTGAAAAGCCTGATTTCGAAGCTGTACATTCCGTCGCGGGTGGCTGCGCTGGTGTTTCCCTTAAAACGGACTGTATTCCAAACCTGCCCCTCTTCAAAACCATCAAATGTAACTGAGCTTAAAGGTTCGCGTTTGTAATTATCGAGTTTCCGCGATTCCATTTGCGAGCGGTTGCCGAGGGTTTCGTAAATAAACTCGCCTAGTCTCCATTCTGCTTTCGGGTCAACCAGTTCTTTGTTCAGTTCCTTGTCGAATAAATCTAAAATTGCTCCTTTGTCATTGTCAATGGAAATGCGGTACCACTGGTTTTCGAGGTTGTTTATTTCCGGTTTCTCTTTGTCCTGTGTTTGTTCAGTCCCATCTTCTTCAACCTTGATCAGGTATTTTTTAAACCCAAATGCCGGAATATCATCTGCCCAAATCGACCAATACGTTCCATCGGAGTGATGTTCAATGTCCTGTGCTTTTGCTTCGCTTCCATTTTCATTCACCAGTTTGAATTTCTTGTACCGGGGCAAAATCTGGTGGTCGATATAGACTGTAAACAGTCCGCTCCGTTTCCAGTTAAGTGTGTTGTAAACTACCAGCGTGGGTACTTTTTCTTTCGGAATATAGTTTTGAAGCAAACCGTGCGCCTCCTCACCCAGCATTTTTGCACGGCGACTGGCTTCCCAGGCATACGATTCCTTCAAAGCCCGTTGTTCCATGGTGTTTTTATGAAACGGCTCCCGCACGCTGCCGTGGTAACCAACGGTATGTTCGGTATAAAAAAGGAGGGCGCTGTTTGTGGACTCAATGCGGTCAACTATTTTTTCAGGAAGTTTTGCTCCCTGCATGGCAGCCATTGTTAGTCCGGCTGCGTTGGCAATTAAATCGGTTTGGGCGGTTCTCACTGCCGAAACTTCGCGCGCTGAAGCTCCAAAACCATCGGTCCACCAATCGGGCCAGGATCCGCGAATAACCTGAAATTCAGTACCGTGTTTTGCTTCCATCTCTTCAAAAAATTCGGTTGCCGAAGCCGTTTTCAGTTTGGGCCAGGTGTATTTTTCATTCCACAGTTTTATCATATCCGATGCCAAAGTCGAAGGTGGCGCATTGTCGGTCAAATATCCCGAATGTTGAATAGAGATTAAATCGTATTTGTAGCCTTTCTCTTCCAAATCGACAAGGTAAGTCAGCAACTCATCCTCGAAAACGTTAAAATCGCCGGCATGGATTTTAAATTGGGTATTACCGATCATGTAATGTTCTGCGCGGTAAGCCAGCATTTGTTTGCCCGAGGGCGATTCCCACCAGAAAAGCGTGGGCTTGTCGAATGCAATCAACGCGCGGTGCCCGTGGGTTCCCATGTTCAGGTATTTCACACCCAAATCGTAATAGTAATCGTTCAAACACCACCCAATTCCGTTCACATCGTTTTGCATTGCTACTTTCACGTTCAGGTTATTTTTGTTGAACCTTTTTATGGATTGCAACGATGCTGCCAGAATCTGTTCGTCGGGCAACTCATTAAAATTAAAATACATCCCTGTCAATTCAATCCGTCCTTCTTTCACCCTTTTTTTGAAACGGTTAACTTGTTCTGCGGGACGGCTTTTCAGGTATTCGTCAACCGCCCAGGCAGCTTCGCAGGTCCAACGGAATTTCGAATCGTCGGGGTAATTGTCGGTGAGGTCGCAATAATCAAGTGCATAGTCGATGTAGCGCAAATGTTCGGCAAGAATTTCGGTTTGTGGCCGCGTGTAACCAATGTCGGTGTGCGTGTGCTGCACAAAATTTACCCGCCAGTTGCGCACCGGGTTTATGGTAAGTTCACCCTTTTCACTGAAACCTCCCACTTCGAGCCGGTAAGAAACCGACTTTTCTTCTTTTACCACGGGCAATTCGACCCGCAAATAGTTGTAGCCGAATTTGAGTTCCGTTTCTTTGACCAGCCGGTTTTCAATATAAATTTTTGCCGGGGCAGGTTTCTCAAAATGAAGTACGCCCAAAACGCCCAACTGGCTTTTCTTTGCCTCTTTTTCAGAAATTGCCGGCAACGATTTTAAACTTAACCTTGCCTGTAAAGGAAATTTAAAGGTCATGTACCACGAGGTTTTATCGAATTTTCCGCCGGTAACTTTTAGCCGGAGCGGTTTACCTGTCACAACTTCCGGTTTTGGTATCTTCAGGTACATAAAACCAAAACGGTCGCCGTGCTGGTCGATCATATCTTTCTGAAAAGAGAGTGTTGAACCGTCTTCATTCTTTACTTCCCAATTATTTGAGCCATCGGCCCAGAATGAAAATTTATCTTTGCCGTTCACCTGCAAATCAAAACGGGCACGCCCCGGCGACGAACCCAACCCGGCCAGCCACACAAAAGTGACAAAATCCTGATCCAACTTTTCGGGAGACGGCGCTGTTTCCCACTCCAGCGAAGAATTTCCATCGGTGGCGCGAATAAGCAAACACTCCTTTGCCGGCGGAATAGAAGAGTGATAACTAAAATCTTCACCAGAGATCTTTTGAGCAAACCCATTTATAATTTGGGTACCAGAAAAACCGGGAGTTTGTGCAAAAACTGAAGTGCCAATAATTGCAGCCATAAATGTTAAGGTTATTGTTTTCATAATCTGTTTTTATTTTTTAAGGAATAAATCTACACAATTTGATGATAGAAACTACCGTCGCACAATTTCGCGCTTCCAAAAAGGGCGGTTGTTTCATCGGTTTTCGAAATGCAAATTGCTGTTTGTAATCCGTTCTTTTTAAATTGATCGGCCATTTTAAATCTTCTACCGGGATATTGTTCTCGATATCAAAAAGCTGACAGGTAATGTGGCTTCCGCCAATATCAGCGGCAATGGCTAATTTTTTCAATGCTTAAATTGATTTACTGAATAGGAGTAATATGTGCCACCCAACCACCACCGGAGGCCAGATTCAACTTTAACTTTTCACCCGCAACAAATTCTGCAACAATTTTCTTGTAATCTTCAGCCCGGGCATTGGCGTTTATTCCGTCCTGAATGGCTTCCAGCTTGTATTTCCCCGGTTTCAGGAAGCTGGTTTCAAGTTCGAGATTTCGAGGATCCCAGTTGGTAATTGCGCCAACAAACCAGTCGGAACCTGAACGGCGTGCAATAACTGTGTATTTCTCGATTTTTCCTTGCAGCAGTTTTGTTTCGTCCCATTCAACCGGGATTTTGGCAATAAAACCGGTACATTCCTGTTCGCGCCGGTAATCCGACGGCGCATCGGGAAGCATGGTCATTGGGCTGTTCAGAATTACAAACAGCGCCATGGCATGGGCGCGCGTGCCTTGTCCCATGGGGTAATCGCCTATCGGCCTGAAATTGTCTTTTGTTGAATTGCGCATTGTTGCGGGAATATAATCCATTGGTCCGGCAAATCCTCTAATGTACGGCAACAGGTTATGATGTACCGGACTGACCTCGTTTGTCCAGCCGTTGTATTCAAATTCGATGAGCGCCTCGCGGGTGAGAATATTGGGATATTTTCTGCGCAATCCACAGGGTTTGTATGCTCCGTGGTAGTTTACAACCATCTTTTTTTCGGCTGCTTTTCGCGCAACCGCTTCATAAAATTCCACCATTTGCTGGTCGTCGCGGTTCATAAAATCCATTTTAATGCCCTTAATCCCCCATTTTTCAAAAAGGTCGAAAGCCTCGTTCCACTGCCGTTCGAGCGTGTGCCAGATAACCCAAAGCATCACATCAACACCTTTGGTTTTGGCGTAGGCTGTTACTTCTGCCATATCGAGGACTTCCACTTCGTGCAGTAAATCACCTTTATCGCACCATCCATCGTCGAAAAGAAAATAGCGGAATCCCTGTTGGGCGCAATAATCAATAAAATACTTGGCCGTTTCGGTATTCACACCTGCTTTAAAATCAACCCCGAAAACATTGTTTTTTGCCCACCAGTCGAACATTACAACGCCTGGTTTTATCCACGAAACATCTTCCAGGATGTTTGGCGTGGCAAGCAGATAAACCATATTGTTTGCTATCAGTTCTGTTTCGTTGCCGGCAACAGCAAAAATACGCCAGGGGTAATTACGGGTTCCATTCACTTTTGCAATGAAATTCTCGGATTCGGCAATCTGGCCGTGTTCATAAATACTGCCCGTGTATTTCAGCTTTTTTGGATAAGGCGGATTGGTGCCCTCAAACTTCGCCCGGCCTGTGCCTGTTAACCATAACCCGGGATAATTGTATAAATCGGCTTCGGTAATCATAACGAAAAGCCCGTTTTGTTTCTCCACAAGCAGAGGCAAATGACAAAGCCCATCTTTTTCAATACCTGAAATTATTCTGTGTTCGTAAGGCGTTTCGTACGATGAGTTAAAAGATTGTGATGCCTGGAATCTGACAGAATCGCTTTCTTCAAGATTGATATTCAGGTTTTCCCTGAATATGGTCAGACTGTCTTTTGAAGAAGTCGATAAACGGTAGGCCAGGCCTTCGTTAAACAACCTGAAAGTGATGCCCTTGCCGGCTTTGAATTTGATTTCAACTTCATTGTATGCATTGGTAAAAACGGCAGCCTTTTCGCGGATTACAGGAGTTACGGTTTCGTTGACTGAATGGCGGACTGCTTTTTGAACTTTGTAATCTGAAAATTGTGGCGTTTCTTTTCCGGTTTCAAGCGAAATATTTTGCAATGATATGGCTGCATTGCCCTCTTTTGTAAGGATTGCAGAAATACCTTCCCTGATTTCGATTTCAGTTTTCAGTTTTCCATCGGGCGAACTGAGTTCATATTTCTGTGCACCGGTTAAAAGGGAAACAAACGCGAAGGTTGTAATTAACAGGAATTTCTTCATTTTTTAAGTTTTAGTTATTAAAGTACAATCTCTAAAAATAAAAATAAAAGAGATAAAGTTTGTTTTAAATGTAAAAAAAGGTGGTTGAGAACACTCCCCAACCACCTTTCAAAATAAATGATTCTTGCAACGTTATTTTCGGCTAAACTTCTGTGCTTTGATAATTTTTCCCGCAGATGTAATCCTGCATATATAAATTCCCTGTTTCAGGGATTCGGTATTTACGCTGAATTCATAACCATTCGAAATATTGGAAAAGCTTTCAGATGAAACAAGTTTTCCCATAATATCACAAATTTCGACATTGATTTTGGATTGATATTCGCCTGAATACCTGATGTTTAATTTATTGCTTACCGGATTGGGCCAGAGTTTTATCTCAGGTTCATGCTTAACATCATTAACGCCCGTAACCGAACCCTTCAGCGCGATACTTTCGGAATAAATAACATTGCCAAACGAATCCTTTACAATCATGTTAGACTGGTTATCTCCGCAATTAATCGCATCGAGCCGAATGCTGTCGGCTTCAACTATGGTTCCGTCACAAAGGCGCCATTCGGCCTTCATGCCTGCGCCAACATTCGACTGCACATACATTTTTTCCCTTTGGCCGCTTAACCACCAGTTAATAGGTGAAACCGGTGTAATCGATCCATCGGCGCTCAGAATGAAATTTGTCCATACCACGCAACCATCGGGCATCAAAGCTTTTACGGTGTAGGTTTGTGTTGGGCAGAGTCCTTGTACTTTCGACAGTGTATCGCCGGTTGACCAGCTAATAAACCGGGGCATTACAAGAGAGTCGGCCAAATATATCTTTGCCGATGCCCATCCCGCACAGGACGACATTTCGATGGGAAAACCACCGTCAATTTTTATGTAGTACGGGCAAGCCGGATCTGTAATCACCGGATCGACAACCACAACAGTATCAACATATCCACCATTTATATAAACCGGATTGCAGAATGTATTCATACAACCGTCAGCAAAAGTAACCGTCAGACAAACTTTGTGAACCGGTTGGAAAATGCTAAACGAAACTAAAGGCTCTTTTTCGGCGCTTGTAGTACCGTCCTCGAACTTCCAAAGCCACGAAATTACATCGCCCTGCGTTACATCAACCAGTTGGATTGGAACCACTTCGGGAATGGAAATAATATCAGCAGGCCTGTAATATTTAAAATAAACCCGGCATTTTTCCGGTTCCGGATCCGTCCAGGAATCTGAACCAAAAACCAGAATAGTTTCGGAATATGATGTTTTACATTCGTCTGCCGTTTTTACGGTTAATGTCACCGTACGGTAAGGGTAGGGTTTTGAATAAGTGGTATCAACACCGGTTGAATCAACCAATACGGGTTGATAGTAAACATGGGCAGGGTTGGGTTCGTTGCTGGTTGTACCATCGCCAAAGTCCCAGTACCATTCAGTAGGATACGGGTATGCTTTTGAGTAGAACTCAACTAACATTGAGGGCAGCGGGCCCATTAAAATATCTTTTTTATTGTAACCAAAAGCAACAAAACATCCGGGCTGAATGGTATCGATATAAACCGAGTCCCAAATTACGGGTGGATTTACATATACTGCATCGCAGAAAATTGAAGTACAACTGTCGGCGCCTGTTACGGTAAGGCAAACTTTATGCTCGGGCTGATCCAAAGCAAAGGTGACAACCGGTTCTTTTTCGGTACTGGTTGAACCATCGCCAAACTGCCAGAAATACGAAAGGTCTTTTCCTTCCGACCGGTTGTCGAAATGGAAAGTCACCTTGCCGGCTGCAGAATCGCGGCTCATTTCGTAGTATTTATACAATGCCATACAACTTTGCTGCGCCACTCCGCCTAACTCCATAATATTAATGGTTTGCGAAAAAGTACTCTTACAACTGTCGGTAACAATGGTGAATGAAACTGTACGGTAAGGACTTAACTTAACAGTTGGCCCACCGATGGGGTGATTGAAAATAAACATCGGGTTTTGTTCGGTACTCGTAATACTATCGCCACAATCCCAGTACCAGGCTTTTATTTTACCTTCCGAGGTATCGTAAAAATTAATGGCTGTTGCCGGCAGAAGTGTTTTAATATCAGGATTTACAGCAAATTTGAAAGATGCCTTGCAATCGACTGAACTGTAAAAATCCTGCGCGTTGGTATAGAGGGTGATTATTAAAAAACCAAGTAGAATTATCCGTTTCATAGTTTCAATTTTTAGTTACAACAATTTCAAGACGGAAATTCCTGTTTAAAGGTTGAGCTTACTCCGAAAAGTCGGAAATTCAATAATTTTCATCTGTTTGACCCCTAACCCCAAAGGGGAACATCTGAAAATCATTGAATTAGGAAGTCCCCCCTTTGGGGGTT
>CAMTWS010000139.1:0-6587 GCA_947085485.1 uncultured Prolixibacteraceae bacterium | reverse complement strand
CTTTCAACAATTCGGGAAGCTGTTATCGAAATACGGCAGTCGAAACTGCCCGATGTAAAAGAACTGGGAAATGCCGGCAGCTTTTTCAAAAACCCGGAAGTTGATTCGGATTTGGCTGAAAAATTGAAAATTCGGTTTGAAAATATTCCCCTCTACCCGGCAGGCAATGGTAAAACGAAACTGGCAGCAGGCTGGTTAATCGAAAAGGCCGGCTGGAAAGGAGTTCGCGAAGGCGATGTTGGCGTTCACGAAAAACAGGCGCTGGTTTTGGTGAATTACGGCGCTGCAACCGGACAACAGATTTCCGACTTCTCCGGAAAAATCAAACAATCGGTTTTCGAAAAATTTGGGGTTGAACTGGAAAGGGAGGTGAATTGCGTTTAGAAATGCCCACTCGCTGTCTGGCCACAAAACCAGGCAGGCTAACTTACTATCTCATCTGAAAGCAAACCAACATGGTTTGCCGGAATTTCAACTGTAATAATACTACTGATTTGGTTTAACCTCAAAATAAATTTGTTTTTCCCCCGTGCTTTAACCAATTCTCCCTGCAGCCCGATCATGGGGCCATCAATAACTTCCACTTTTTTGCCCGGGGCGAAATTCTCGGTGGTCACATTAACCTCAAAATCATATTGTTTCAGCATCTGTTTCAGCGAGTCGATTTGCCTGTCGGGAATAACGGCAGCCTTGCCCTCGAAACGCACGTAACAAACAACATTATTGGTTTGTAGAACCAAATCGTATTCTTTCCGGGTAATATGAACGAAACAGTAGCCTGACATCAATGGCATTTCCACCCACTTTCTGCGGTCTTTCCATTGCCGCAGTTTTCTTTGCATGGGGAGGTAATTTTCGATGTTTTTATAGGTGAGTTCATCCTGAACTTTTTTCTCGGCACGCGATCGCGTATAAACTACGTGCCACTGTTTTTCCAACGTTTTATTTTGAGTTACCATTGTATATTAGCGTGTTAGGCTTAAAATATTTGACGGCATAAATCTAACAATTTTCGGGTGAATTAAGGGTATTAGTTTTAAACAGGATTTTTATAATTTTACATTTTAAAATCGCACGTATTTTTATGAAAATATTTCTAAAGAAATATCCATATCTTGTTTTTTTGTTCTTCGTTATAATACTTCTTCAGTCATGTAAAACCGACGAATTTAAATTCGACGAAATTACGGTGAAAGAAGACTGGGGAATAAATATTGTTATGCCGCTGTTTAACG
The DNA here is from genome assembly GCA_947085485.1 of uncultured Prolixibacteraceae bacterium. Taxonomy (GTDB): domain Bacteria; phylum Bacteroidota; class Bacteroidia; order Bacteroidales; family Prolixibacteraceae; genus Draconibacterium. The sequence goes on along the minus strand of CAMTWS010000139.1, from coordinate 5,352 downwards.
GAAAGGACAAAAATGGTAATATATTGGAATTCAGTGATTTTATTCACGACTGGAAAATGCCCATCCCTGATTTACCCGGTACCAAAACTGTGCTCGATTTCTCAAATTCGCCTGATAAAACTATCCCAACAAGTTTAATTTTCAATTCATCCACAATAATTGACAGCTTTCATTTTGATGTACAAGGCATTTACAAATTAACCGAAATTACGCTTCAGTTTACAGTAAGCAATAGTTGTCCATTTCCATTAAATCTGCAACTTCAGTTTTTCCATAAGGCAAATACGGGTAACCTGGGGCCGCCTATTTTGCCACCCGCTTTTGTTGGCGACAATTTCAATCAACCACCGGTAAAACCTACAACTACTGTATATACCATGAAATTGGATTCGCTTCAAATACAGAGTATTAACAATGGCAACAGGGTCAAATTTAATTCGTGGTTTGATAAAACAGGTTTTATTAATCAAAACGATACCATTTGGGCTCATTATCCTATAATTGTGTCAATTGTGGTTATTGGTAAGTTTCAGGCTAAATAATGAAGACAAACCACTTTAAAAATCAAAAGTTACATCTTATTTTTCTGTTTCTAAGTTTGCTTGCTTACGAAATGAGTTTCGCGCAAATTAACGGTTCACTTTTTATGCTCCCAAACAATTTTTATTCGCAGATGTATAATCCTTCATATATGCGAACCGACAAGGCGATTGAAATTTCGATTGGCGGCCCTGGGGGTTTATCATTCATTAATCAGGGCAGTTTTAAAATATCAGATATTATAACCACACCCAACGGAAGTCCTGTAATCGACATTGATAATTTCTACAAAAACATCAACAAAAATAATTTTATCAGGCAGGATCTTGCAGTCCCGATGGCTTTTGTAAGTATTCCTGTAAATAAAGGAGTTTATAGTTTTTATTATAAAGAAAATTTCAGTTCAGTTTTGAAGTTTAAAAAGGATCTGATTGAGTTTCTTGTAAACGGGAATATTGAGCCTGAATACAAAAATTTTAACAGCAATGCAATTAAACTATTAACTACCGGTTACCGCGAATTTGCTTTTGGCTATGCCAGAAAACTAAATAAAAAACTGGATGTCGGCATCCATGCCAAGCTGCTTTTTGGCGCTGCACTACTTGATGCCGATAACTGGAATTATGGAATTGAAACATCAAATGACGGAAGTATTATGAATTTTATCTCGAATGGATATGGGCGCCTGATGATACCAATACCTGTAAAGTTGCGAAGCGATAGCACAATTCGCAGTGTAGATATTGAAAATGCTTTTGACAAATATATGAGGGCCTATCAGAATTCGGGTTTTGCAATTGATTTAGGTATTAATTACCGCATAAACAAAAAAAGTAGTTTTTCGGCAGCAGTAAGGGATTTGGGGGCGATTTGGTTTGGTTACAATGCAAATCGTTTAAAACAGAATGAACGGTATGGCTTTATAGGCTTCGATTTAGTCAGCGCTGTTGGTTGGCCTGAAGAAGCGGGTTATACAAATCCCAATGTTTTGATTGATTTTTTAAAGGACAGCATTCGGAATATTTGGCAACCGGTTGTTGAAGAATCAAGTTTTATATCAGGCCTGGCTACAAAAACAGTATTACATTATCAATATCTTTATTCAGAAAAACTGTCATTCGGAATTACCAACCAGGCGGCTTTTCAGAAAAATAATTTTCAGAATATTCTAACAGTTAGCGCTTTGCAGAGCTGGCCTAATTTTTCGGTATTCGAAAATGTGAATTTGCACGGCGCAAGCGATGTTTCAATCGGAGGAGGTGTTCAGTACGAAGGGGATTTTTTTCAGGCCTTTTTGGCAACCGACAATCTGATTGCATTTTATCATCCGGCAAACAACAAAACCTTTTCGGTTACTGCCGGAATATGCATTTTGCTGAATCATAAAAAGGCTGTTAATCTTGACAGCGACAAAAAAGGTATGAAAAAAAGAAAGGGAAAAACATCGCCAGAATTGCCTTATTACAAACACCTACGTGAATTGCATAACTGATAAAAACTAATTATGGCTGTAATTAAATTTGACGAGGTTCCTTACGAGAGAGTAAAGGATGGACTTGAAAGAAAAATCATTCATACCAACGATTTAATGACTGTATTAATCGATTTCAGCAATGGTCCGTGGGAAATGCCCGATCCGCCGCATTCGCACCCGCACCAGCAAACTTCGTATGTTGCCGAAGGCGAAATTATTTTTTATTGCGAAGGCGAACCCGACCAGCATTTGAAGGCAGGAGATATGTATGCAATACCTACAGGATTAACGCATACCGTAAAATTACTCACAAAAAAAGTGCGGTTAATCGACAGCTTTTATCCGGTCCGCGAAGATTTTTTGCAAAGGATAAATTGATAGATTGATAAACCGAAGGACTGATGGATTTAAAGTCTGAAAGTAAGACGATTTGGAGTTCATTTGTATTAAGTTGAATACATTTCTCCATTCATGCATTCTCGCATTCCCGCATTAAAACGTGTAAACAATTGCTAACCCACTTTGCCGGTTGGAGCGCCACGGAAAAATATCGAAATTCTTAACGTGTTCGTTATCCCATTTGTAAAGGTGGGTAAGATAAACCAATTCTGTCGAAAGCATGCCAAATCCTGCTCCGGCAGCCACGTCAGAAATCCAGTGGGCATTTTTTGAAACCCTCATTATTCCTACTGTTGCAGCGCATGAGTATGCGCCGAGGCTATACCAAATGCTTTGTTCGCCATACTCTTTATGCATAAAATGCGCCATTGCAAAAGCAACCGAAGTGTGCCCCGATGGAAACGCACGCGGATAACCATTGGGCCGTATTTCATTTGTCCATTTTTTCAGGCGCGACACCATAAAATCGTTGAGCAGAAGGCTTTTAAATACAATTGCACTTCTGTTTCCAAAATTGTTTTTCCCTTTTATTCCTGTTGCATTCAATCCATAAACAACAGCTAATGGCGCATATTGCAAATAATCGTCAGCATGGCCCGAATACGAAATATTTTTCTGTGCCCATTCCTGAAATTCTATTTTTAATCCGGTGGAAAAATGCAGCGCAGTTCCACCTGCAATTAAAAGGGTGGGGGCGATGAAGGGTTTAATCCCTCTTCTTCGGATAGAAGCCTCCCCCCGGCCCAAAGAGGGGGAGGAAGAACTTCTGCTAATTATGTTGAATTCGGTTCGTTTAAATTCAGGGACTTCCTGTAACACAGTAATATTAAATCTTTTGTCTGTTATAAAGGAAGCAGCAAAAGAAGTTTCCACTAAAATTAGTGCCGCGAGTAATATAAAAATGATTATGGTTTTCATTGGGGTTAAAAATAAGACTTTGACTTCAAAACTATTTCTGAATATTTAATTATTATTGAACTGGCTATAACTATTCATTTATTTCTTTGCCGTTGTACTGGTATTTGTTTGCGGTGGTGCCATTATTTATCTGGCTCATTTCCATCCCAAACGAATAATAATGCCTTGCCTGAGTCACCAATGGAGCCCCTCCGATATACGGTGTAATCTCAGCCCTTACATTACCCAGATGGTCGGTAATATTATAATTATATACCCAACTGCTGCCGCTTTTAACCGCCCTGCCGTGTGGCGTTAATATGTATTTTAAAGAACGTAAAGCCCCCTTCTGATTCCCCCAAAGGGGGAAAGCTTTTGGCGCTTTGTGGCGTTAAAGGTATAAAAATTTGTTTGCCGTTTGCCGACTTAAAATCACGCGATGCAATCGCGCGGGAACGGGGCATTTCTGTTATTTTATGAAATTAGAATACTAACCAAATTATTGTACCTAATATTATTACAACTGTAATAATTCCAATAATATAGTTTTCTGTATCGTAGGTTCCGCCCCAGGTAGCATCAAGGTTGCCTTCCACTTCATCCTGTAAACTTGTTTTGCAACCATGTATCAACCAATGAATAAATCCACCTATAAGTTTTGCAAATTCAATAGCCATAATGATTAATTATTTCTCGAGTTCTTTTTTAGTAGTAGAAATCACACCCGTTGTTTTCAAACCCTTGCCCAAATCTTTCAGGCCTTTCTGGTCAACTTTATTCGTTTGAAATAGTTGTCCTGCCCTTTGCTGCCACTTCATGCCAGCTGGCAAACCCTCCGTGGCGGTGGTTCCTGGGGTTCTCTTAACAAACTGGTTAAATCCTTGCAATCCTTTACTGGTTGTTTTAACCACCTGTCCTGTTTTGGTTAATCCCCCAGATATTAATCCAGGTACAAAATCAACAAAGGCATCCACTTTTTCACTTGAGTTTAAAGAAGTACCACCTAACGTTTCTCCGGTTAATAAAGAATAAGGTGAGTTAACTATGCTATATCCAATGTTTGCTCCTATTTTCCTTATACCTTTCCCTCCCCGCTGGCGCCGATTTGCAATCGGTGCCCCAGTCAACAGACTGGCTCATAATTCAATTCCTTGCTGGATATTTTGACCTGGATTGTACTTTTCCATTATATACTTCATTTAACTATAATAACTTCCAGTAATCCGGTTTCCCCGGCATAATCAATTGCGCTGCTGTAAACGTAATCTTCCGCTTTAAAAACCAATCTTTCAACCACCGGATTTTGATGAAGATAATCAATTTTCTGGTCGATTACGGAATTACTCCACAATTCTATCGGGTGATTATCAGTTCCCCAGAAACAAAAACCTTCCGGTGTTTTAAATTGTTCCAGTAACCATTCTCTCCTGCTTTCACACATATTCTCCCTTATAGCCTTCAGAACCGATTTGCTGGTGAACTTTTTAAAATCCCGAAGAATTTCGGGGAGATTAAAATCCTCTTTTGCCCGAATAATAAGATGAACGTGGTTGGTCATTATACACCATGCAAATATCTCAAGACCTTTGTTTTGCTGGCAAAACGTCAAACTTTCAACAAGAATATTCTTATACTCGTTGCGTGTAAATACATCAACCCATTTATTTACGGCAAACGAAACAAAATATACTCCATCGGGATTATAAAACTTGTATTTCCGGCTCATTGGGCAATTTTGAAAGTAAATCAAAGATAAGAAAACCAATCTGTAAACTGTTTGGAAAGAAAACAATTTTATAACATTTTAATTGTGCTTAATTTGTCAGCCAAAGGCTGAGGCACGGATTACAAATCCGCGCCAGCAGGGGGATGTTTTTGTGATATTTCCGTTGACATCATAAGCAAAACCTTCGTCAAGTCCGTTTGCATTTACCCCTGTTTTTGTAAAGTTGGCTACAGTAATCCGGTTATTTGCATCGTAGGTATAAGCATACATCATGGTTGGATAGGAGGATGTTCCCCCGGTAAATTTCGAAATAAAG
>CAMTWS010000138.1:0-7640 GCA_947085485.1 uncultured Prolixibacteraceae bacterium | reverse complement strand
TAAAAGATATTTGGTACATGTTTTTTGTCAGCTCAATTGCTCTTCTGGCATCCCTTCATATATTTTCCCCAGTATTAGCTCTGGCCTTACTATGCGTACCTGATCATTTGAGAAAGTCGTTATAAAACTTTCAATAAAGCAATCTCTTGCAGCGAACGACCATAACCGATACTTTTTACAACTTTGTATTTGCCACGGCTTTTCAAAATAATCTGGATGCTCACATTAAAACTCATTCGATCTTTTATTTAAAATGTCAAATTCCCATTTAGTCAACAAGATTTTCTAGTTATTTCTAATAAAGAGAAGTCGCAAATTCAATATTTAATCAATTTTTACTCTCACGTTGCCCTTTTACTCCCGCAAAAAAGCATCCATATTTTTTGCTGCAACCTTACCTGCTTCAATGGCATGCACTACAAGGCTTGCGCCTTTTTCGGCGTCGCCGGCTGCAAATACTTTAGCTACCGATGACTGTTTTTTATTGTTCACTTTTACGTTTCCGCGCTGGTCGTAATCCACACCCAGCGCATCGAGCAAACCAACATGCACGGGCTGAGTAAATCCCATCGAAAGCAATGCCAATTCAACATCAATAATTTCTTCCGATCCTTGAATTTCGTTCATATTCCAGCGTCCACTCCCATCTTTTTTCCATTCAACCTGAACGATTTCAACCTGTTTCAACTTTCCGTTATCGCCAATAAATCGTTTTGTTGAAAGACTCCAGCGGCGCACGCAACCTTCGAGATGAGAACTTGACGTTCTCAAAGTGTTTGGCCAGTACGGCCATGGATTATTGTCCTCGCGTTTTTCCTGTGGTTTTGGCAGAATTTCGATTTGAGTTACCGACCTTGCTTTTTGACGGATAGAAGTCCCAACGCAGTCGGAACCTGTATCGCCACCTCCAATTACAAGTACATTTTTATGTTTTGCCAGAATTCTGATTTCACCGTTTACCAGTTTTCCCGAAACATTTTTATTCTGTTGGGTTAAAAAATCCATGGCAAAATAAACCCCTTCCAAATCGCGTCCTTCAATTGGTAAATCGCGGGGTTGTTCAGCTCCAACGGCAAGCAGAACTGCATCGAATTCAGAAAAAAGTTCTTCTTTTAATACATCGACCCCAACATTTACATTGGGTTTAAAAATTATACCTTCGTCAACAAACAACTCTAACCGGCGGTCGATAACACTTTTACTCAATTTAAAATCCGGGATTCCGTAACGCAGCAAACCTCCAATTGCATCGTTCTTTTCGAAAACAGTAACCAGGTGGCCTGCCCTGTTTAACAAGTCGGCAGCCGATAAACCCGCCGGACCCGACCCAATAACCGCAACCTTTTTACCAGTTCTTGTTTTTGGTGGATTTGCCTTAATTATTCCGGCTTCAAAAGCCTGTTCCACCGTGGCACATTCGTTTTCGCGAATGGTAACAGCCCCGTCGTGAATGGCCAAAACGCACGATTTTTCGCAGGGGGCCGGACAAATCCGCCCTGTTACTTCGGGAAAACTGTTTGTGGAGTGCAGAATAAAATAAGCTTCATCTTTTCGTCCGCGAAAAATTGCATCCTGCCACTCCGGAATTTTGCTTCCTACCGGGCAGCCCCATTGGCAAAAAGGTATTCCGCAATCCATGCAACGCGAAGCCTGTAACGCCCTGTCGTTTTCATTCAGTGTTTGCTCAACTTCACTATAATCATGAACCCTATCGCTTACCGTTCGATAACCGGCATCTTTCCGGGGCACTGTCATAAAACCTTTTGGATCTCCCATATCTAACTTACATGATTTTTAATTGATATAAATAAATGTTTACTCGTGCCGTGAAGGATCGTCTTCAGTTAACTGTAGTTTCTTTTGTAACTCTTTCAATTTCAGTTCTTCCAAAACTTTTTTGTATTCAAAAGGAATTACTTTCACAAATTTGGGAAGATACCCATCCCAGTTGGTAAGAATTTTTGCAGCGAGTGAACTTTGTGTGAACAAAAGATGATTATTGATTAATTCCTGTAGTTCTTTAATATCGGCTTTCTCTTCAACAGGCCCCAAATCAACTAATCCGCGGTTACAGTAATAATCGAAATCGCCTGTTAAATCCAGTACATAAGCAATTCCGCCGCTCATGCCGGCTGCAAAATTTTTGCCTGTTTTCCCGAGCACAACCACACGTCCGCCAGTCATATATTCGCAACAGTGATCCCCTGTTCCTTCAATTACCGCTTTTGCTCCCGAGTTTCTTACACAGAAACGTTCGCCTGCAACGCCCCTGATATAAGCTTCTCCGCTGGTAGCGCCATAAAACGAGGTGTTGCCAATTATAATATTTTCTTCGGGTTTAAATGTTGATTCGGGCGGCGGTACAACAATAATTTTACCGCCCGACAATCCTTTGCCAATATAATCGTTTGAATCGCCAACCAGACGGAAAGTTACCCCTTTCACAAGAAAAGCGCCAAAACTTTGTCCGGCGGTTCCGTTAAACATACAATTGATGGTGTCTTTCGCGAGTCCGGCTTCGCCGTATTTTCTCGAAATTTCTCCTGAAAGCATGGCTCCAACAGTTCGGTCAACATTTACGATTTTGCGTGAAATCCACACTTTTTCGCCACTCTGTATTGATTTTTTTGATTCTTTTATTAAATCAAAATCGATATGGTTTGCGCTGAGTTGTGCGCTTTTATGTGTATTGTGAATGGCATTCCCGTTTGCTTCTTTCGGAATATAAAGCAATCGTGAGAAATCGATATTCTTCATTTTCCAGTTTACCACTTCAGGGTTAAGCTCGAGTAAATCGGTGCGCCCGACAATATCGTCGAATTTGGCAAATCCCATTTCGGCCAGGTATTCCCTGATTTCCGTTGCCAAAAACCGGAAGAAATTGATGGTATATTCCGATTTGCCAATGAAACGCTTGCGCAGTTCTTTATCCTGAGTTGCAATACCTGCCGGGCATGTATTCATGTGGCATTTACGCATCATGATACAACCGAGCACAATTAATGCTGAAGTTGAAAAACCAAACTCCTCGCCACCGAGACAAGCCATTGTAATCACATCGCGACCGGTTTTAAGCTGTCCGTCAACCTGAAGTTTTACCCTGCCGCGCAGGTTATTTAACACAAGTGTTTGCTGTGCTTCGGCGATTCCAAGTTCAACGGGTAACCCGGCGTGTTTTATCGAACTTGCCGGACTTGCACCTGTCCCGCCATCGCCACCGGCAATGATTATAACATCGGAAAAGGCTTTGGCAACACCTGCTGCAATTGTTCCCACTCCGTCTTCGGATACCAGTTTCACTGAAACTGCTGCCCGGGGATTGGTTATTTTTAAGTCGTAAATTAACTGCGCCAAATCTTCGATTGAATAAATATCGTGGTGCGGGGGTGGAGAAATCAATGTAATTCCGGGAGTTGAGTGTCTTAGCTTAGCAATAATATTATTGATTTTGTATCCCGGAAGCTGGCCGCCTTCACCGGGTTTTGCGCCCTGGGCTATTTTAATCTGCAGTTCGTCGGCATTGATGAGGTAATTGTTGGTAACCCCAAACCTCCCCGAAGCAACCTGCTTGATTTTACTGTTTCTAATGGTTCCAAAACGCTCAGCATCTTCTCCGCCTTCGCCGGTATTGCTGCGGCCCCCAATGGAATTCATGGTTATCGCCAGCGCTTCGTGGGCTTCCTTGCTGATTGAACCATACGACATTGCCCCGGTAACAAACCGTTTCATAATAGCTTCAACTGATTCAACCTCTTCAATCGAAATCGGATTCTTTTTGAAGTTAAAACAACCCCTGATGAAGGCGGGTTTTCTGTTTTGCTCATCAACAAGAGTACTGTATTCTTTAAATTTTGAATAGTCGTTTGTGCGGGTTGCCCATTGCAAAAGCCCTATGTTGTCAGGATTCCAGGCATGATGTTCTCCGTTTTTACGCCAGGCATAAACACCTGCATTTTCAAAACCAAATGGCTCGGGAGTGTTATTTGATTTATACGCTTCCGCATGAAACATTAGTGTTTCCCGAGTAATTTCCTCTAAACCCACTCCACCAATTTTTGATACAGTTCCGGTAAAATACTTATCAATCAATTGCTGATTGATCCCGATTGCCTCGAAAATTTGAGCGCCGTGGTAACTGCGCAAGGTAGAAATACCCATTTTTGAAATTACCTTCAGTAACCCTTTATCGATTGATTTAATATAGTTTTTGCGCGCCTCGTTGTACTCCTTTTCTATTTTACCTTCTTTCACCAAATAATCGATAGCAGCAAAAGCAAGATATGGATTTATAATGCTTGCCCCGTATCCAAGCAAAAGGGCAAAATGATTTATTTCGCGGGCTTCGCCGGTTTCGACAATGATACCCACCTGCATCCTTTTTTGTACTTTTATGAGGTGGTGATGAACCGCGGCCACTGCCAGCAGCGAAGGGATAGGCGCCATTTCTTCCGAAATATCCCGGTCGGAAAGTATGATGTAATTCTTTTCATCGTCAACTGCTTTTTCAGCATCGGCAAGCATTTTCCCGATGGCAGATTCAAGACCCTCTTTTCCCTCTTTAACGGGAAAAACCATTGGTATTATTTTGTGGGTAAAAATATCATCCTTCAAATCTTTTATTTTACCAAGGTCGGTATTGGTTAAAATAGGCACATCGAATTTTACCAACCGGCAATGTTCGTAGGTTTCTTTTAAAAGGTTTGAACTGAGCGATCCAATATAATTTGTTAATGCCATAACCAATCCTTCTCGAATTGAGTCGATGGGTGGATTGGTAACCTGCGCAAACATTTGTTTAAAGTACTCGAACAACCGTTTAGGTTTATCGGAAAATACAGCTAATGGCGTGTCGTTTCCCATCGAACTTGTTGGTTCGGCGCTTGTATCGCTCATTGGCTGAATGATTTCGTACATATCTTCCTTGGTGTATCCGAAAACTTTTGCGTAAGTTTCGAAATTCTCAATTTTTGATGAAACCCTTGTTTTTACCTTTATATCGTCCATCAATAACCGGTTTTCCTTTAACCACATGTCGTAAGGGTTACGATGGCTAAGTTGGTCTTTAACTTCCTCATCGGGAATAATTATCCCCAGTTGGGTGTCAACAAGTAAAATTTTACCGGGACGCAAACGGCCTTTCACTTTTATCTCTTCCGGATCGAATGTTTGAACTCCCACTTCGGAGCCCATCACAATTAAATCGCTTTTGGTAATTACATACCTCGATGGCCGCAACCCGTTTCTGTCGAGTGTTCCTCCAATATACCTGCCATCCGAAAAAACCATGGAAGCCGGGCCGTCCCAAGGCTCCATAATGGTTGAGTGGTATTCGTAAAAAGCTTTTAAACTTTCGGGGATTGGGTTTTTCTGGTTAAACGATTCAGGAATCATCATGCACAACGCGTGCGGAATCGATCTTCCTGTCATGTGCAGGAACTCCAAAACATTATCAAAAGATGCAGAATCAGACTTTCCGGGTTCGATAACCGGCAACAGTTTTTTAAGATCTTCGCCAAATATTTCCGATTTCATCAAACCCTCGCGTGCCTGCATCCACAAGCGGTTTCCGCGAATGGTGTTAATTTCGCCGTTGTGTGCGATTATGCGAAATGGTTGCGCCAGGTTCCAGGTTGGAAACGTATTGGTGCTAAAACGTGAATGAACCAGGGCAATTGCGCTTTTAAATTTTTCGTGTTTAAAATCAAGGTAATAATCGCGCAACTGCGAAGGAGTAAACATCCCCTTGTAAACTATAATTTTAGCCGAAAAACTTGGCTGATAAAATGCATCCCTGAACTTCAGATCCGATTCGCGTATTTCTTTTTCAGCCAGTTTGCGAACCATATAAAGTTTACGTTCGAGGGCGTCTTTTTCGAGATTTGCCCTCACAAAAATCTGTTTTACAGTTGGTTCTGTTGATTTTGCAATTTCACCCGGGACCGAACTGTCAACGGGGACATGGCGGTATCCGATTAAGGTTAGCCCCTCTTCCCTGACATATTTATTAATTACATCAATACAAATAGCAGCTTCTTTTTCATCTTTCGGAAGAAAAATGATTCCTGTTCCATAAGCGCCTTTTTCGCCAACATCCAATTTTAAAACGTCGGTAATGAATTCATGCGGAATCTGCATCAGCAAACCAGCTCCGTCGCCGGTTGTTTTGTCGGCGCCGGTTGCTCCCCGGTGGTCCATATTCAGGAGGACATCAAGCCCTCTGCGAACTATTTCGTGCGAGGGGTTACCTTTAATATGGGCAACAAATCCAATCCCACAATTATCATGTTCATTCTCGGGGCTATATAAGCCTTGCGCAACAGGTAATCTCATCTGCATCATTTTTGTCTGTTTTAACCATTCAGCATATAATTACAGCTAACTTGTTAGATTTGAACCAGTCGCTGTAAAATTGAAAGTAAATATCGCATTTCCCTTACAAAGTGAAATCAAAAATAGTTAAATACGTTAAATTTTACAATGTGTGAATTGAAAATTTGTGTTTAATAACATACCCTTAACCTTTCCGTTTATCGAATTTGAAAATAAAATCCGGTAATAAAGTACCTTCAAATTGATATTTGCTCTATTTACAGGTATATAAATTTCTACCAGAGCAATTGGATTAATGCTTTTTCAAACTCATCAAAACGGAAGCTCTTTATCTTTTCATTTTTGAATTCTGCAATTTTTTCGAGACACAAATTACCGATGCTTCCTTCGTGAGAATGTTTCACTTCTCTTTCGGGTTGAAATTTACCCGTTTCGATTTGTTCCCCAACTATTTTATAGGCTTCCCGAAAAGGAACTCCATGTAAAACCAGTTTATTAACTTCTTCAACACTAAAAAGGAAATCGTATTTCGGATCATCCAGGATATTTTCTTTTACAGTCATATTCACCAGTGCCAGAGAAGCAATATTCAAACAGTCATTGAGTTCTTTAAATGAAGGCAGAAAAACTTCTTTCACGATTTGCAAATCGCGAAAATAGCCGCTGGGAAGGTTGTTAATCATTAACGAAATCTGGTTAGGGACTCCCTGCAATTTGTTGCATTTTGCACGGATCAACTCAAATACATCGGGATTTTTTTTGTGCGGCATAATACTCGAGCCGGTTGTAAATTCGGGAGGCAAACCCACAAAGTTAAAATTCTGGCTCATAAACAGGCAAACATCGAATACAAGTTTCGAGAGTGTGCCTGCAATGTTGGCCAATGCAAACGAGACAATTTTCTCTACTTTTCCACGCCCCATTTGCGCGTAAACCACGTTGTGATTCATTTTTGAAAACCCGAGCAAATCTGTGGTTAACTGTCGGTTTAGCGGGAATGAAGAACCATAACCGGCAGCCGATCCCAATGGATTTTGATTGGTGATTTTATATGCTGAAAGCAATAATTCCAAATCGTCGGTTAAACTTTCGGCGTAAGCGCTAAACCACAATCCAAACGACGATGGCATGGCAACCTGCAAATGAGTGTAACCGGGCATTAAAACAGCTTTGGTTTCATCGGCGCGTAGAAGTAAAATATCAATCAGGGAAGACGTGCTTTCAACAATTTCCTTAATTGCATCGCGGGTAAAAAGTTTTAAATCGAGCAAAACCTGGTCATTGCGCGAGCGTCCGCTGTGAATTTTTTT
>CAMTWS010000137.1:0-2355 GCA_947085485.1 uncultured Prolixibacteraceae bacterium | reverse complement strand
TTTCGGCCATCTCGAAATCTATTTGCGGGAGTATTTTCCGCAAAGCAGTCATGGCGGCTTCCCTGGCTAAAGCTTCCAGATCGGCGCCCACAAAACCGTGGGTGATTTCTGCCAGTTTTCCCATATCTACATCCATCGACAAGGGAATGCCCCTGGTATGGATGTGAAGAATTTCCAGCCTGCCTTTTTTATCGGGAATAGAGATAGAAATTTCGCGATCAAAACGTCCGGGCCTTCTCAGCGCCGGATCAATGGAATTAGGAATATTGGTTGCTCCAATTACAATGACCTTTCCCCTCGATTCCAATCCGTCCATAAGTGATAATAGTTGGGCTACAACACGCTTTTCAACCTGCTTTTCGCCGCCCATATCTTCCCGCTTGGGCGCAATAGCATCAATTTCATCGATAAAAATGATGGATGGTGCATGTGCCTGAGCCTCTTCAAAAATTTTCCTTATCCGGCCTTCGCTTTCCCCATAAAATTTCCCCATGATCTCCGGGCCTGAAATGTTGATGAAGTAAGCATCTGTTTCATGAGCCACCGCTCTAACGATGAGCGTTTTCCCTGTTCCCGGAGGGCCATACAGAAATACGCCTTTGGGAGCCTGAACACCAAGACGTTCAAAAATTTCAGGATACTTCAAGGGCAGTTCTATCATCTCCCGGATGCGTTGAACCTGATTTCCAAGTCCGCCGATGTCTTCGTACGAAACCTTACTTTTGCTTTCCCCTTCTTGCTTCGTCAATTCAAGCTGAAAGGTAGTATTTGGGTGTATCAGCACCACGCCGTCCGGATTGGTGCCGGTTACGGTATAATTAACCGCCCGGGAACCAAAGAGGGTGGCTCTCACTTTATCGCCTTTTGTTACCGAAAGGCCATTGATGAGCGAACCAATGTATTTCGCGTCATCGGCCTTAAACAAAGAACCGGATTTTGTATCGGGCTTAAGTTTTATTTTTGCAGCCTGATGGCAGGTAGTTTTGATTATCTTCACTTTTTCATCAATCCCGGCTTGGGCATTTTCCCTGGTAATCCCGTCAATTTGAATAATACTCTTATCCCTGTCTTCGGGATAACATGGCATGATTTTGACCGGTGTGGCACGTTTGCCTTCAATCATAATCACGTCGCCACTTTCCAGACCGATCAACTTCATGTCTTTCGGATCGATCCGCGCGATAGCCCTTCCAACATCCTTCACCAGGGCTTCCTTTACACGTAATATTATTTCGTCTTTGATATTGCTCATGTTTATTGGTTGATAGGTTTATCTCCAAAAAGACACATCCTCAACTGATTCAATGCTTCCAGCCCTTTGATCTCTTCAGCAAACATCGGTACTTCAACCTTATTAAAGTTGCTAAAAGATTTGCTAATATTTTGTAAATATGGCAATTGACCAGCCTTTACTCTTTTACAAAAATCACCATCATCCGAAACCATTACATTGTTCACAATGATCTGCCGGGATATTATTCCGGATGTGCCAAGATTTGCAAGCAGCCTGCCCGTTTCCATAATCGCCATCGCTTCGGGGATACATACCGGGATAAACTCGCATTTGGTTTTATCTTTCAACAGGTTTTCGATCCTTTTTACCGTTTTTTTCAAGCTTAATAAAAATGCATCCACCTCATCCTGCTTGTAGTTGCCCGAAAAGCTGGTGATCATGTAGCGGTATTTCCATCTCATCCTAGCTGCTACCTTAATCCATTCATCCAATAATTTTGGAGATGAAATCAATCGCAATGCATGACCGGTGGGCGCTGTATCTACAACATATTTATCGTATTGTCCTTCCTCAATAAAATCAATAATGGTTTTAAAACTCATCACCTCATCAATACCGGGTATCGACAAGGTTAACATCTCGTCGATGTCATCATTATCAAGGTTGGTACCGGTTTCAAGGAGCTTCTTAAGCTCGCTCATGTGTTCCGTTTTAAACCTTGAAAGTGCTTCATCGGCAACAACCTCAATTGCAGCTAAGTTTTTATGCCCGGCAACTTTCTGAACTTTAAAGCCAATCTGTTGTTCGAGGCAATCCGACACGGAATGTGCCGGATCGGTGGATATAATCAGCGTTTTGAAATTTTCAGACAACGCCAGGGCTGTGGCAATGGCACAACTGGTTTTTCCAACACCGCCTTTTCCGCCGAAAATGATGAGTTTTAGGTTCTTGTTTTCTAAGCCAGCAAGTGCCATGACATTTATTTTTTTATCCTGATCTCAAGGATTCCATTTATAAATTTGTGCCTTAGATTTTGTTTTGTGACTTTTACCGGAAGCAGCAGCTCTTTGCGGTATGTCCTGTTTTTGCTGACCGCCGAAATTTCGAGGATGTCTTCCTTC
>CAMTWS010000136.1:0-9917 GCA_947085485.1 uncultured Prolixibacteraceae bacterium | reverse complement strand
GGGGGGGGCGGCCCGCCCCCCCCCCCCAGCCCTCCCCCCAAAAACCTTATAAATGTCGTCATTGCGAGCCGACCCAAAAGGAGGCGAAGCAATCTTTACTAGCTAATTATCATCACGCTACAAAAATCTGTCATTAGTAACTTATTTCGGAATCTTCCAAAAAATGATGCTGAAACAAGTTCAGCATGACGATCAAATAAAGTTTTCAATTTCAGGGTGCAAGAAAATGACCCCAAAAAGGGAACTGTCCGTTTCTAATACAAAGAATTATTAAGTTGAAAACAAAGCCGCAAACCTTAATCAGTAAGAACGGTTCCTTCATCAAAAAAAAAACGTCCCCTCATTTTTCAAACCAAAAGAACGTCTCTTTTTTTCTCTCCTCCTGAGAAGGGGTTGGGGAACGCTATTTTCTAAATATCCAAATATCTCAAAAACTCGTCACGAACAGCTTTGTCTTTAAATTTACCTGAATATTCAGCGGTTACCGTGCTGCTGCTTTCGTCCTGAATACCACGCGACGAAACACACATGTGCTTGGCATCGATAATGATAGCCACATCGTCGGTTTTCAAAATTTCGCGAAGTTCGTTGGCAATCTGGACAGTTAAACGTTCCTGAACCTGCGGACGTCGGGCATAATAATCAACAATTCGGTTAATTTTGCTCAACCCGATCACTTCGCCATTCGAAATGTAGGCCACATGCGCTTTCCCGACAATTGGCAAAAAGTGGTGTTCGCAGGTCGAGTTCAAGTTGATGTTTTTCTCAACCAGCATTTCGTTGTATTTGAATTTGTTTTCGAACACCGAAATTTTGGGTTTGTTTGAAGGATTTAATCCGTAGAATATTTCTTTTATAAACATCTTAGCCACTCTGTGCGGAGTTCCCCGCAAACTGTCGTCGGTTAAATCCAATCCCATCGTTTCCATAATATCTCGGAATTTGTCCTCGATAATGGCCATTTTTTCGTCGTCCGAAATGTCGAATGCATCTTCGCGCATTGGTGTATCAACCGATGTTCCTATGTGGTTATCACCAAAAAGTTCGAAATCATATATATCAATTGTACCACGACCATTTCCATTTCCATTAACTTTGGCGCTGCTGTTGGTTTTTCCATTTACTTTTGTTAAAATCAATTCGTCTTTCATAGCTTTCGTTTTTTGTTTCCGCTAGCGGAATTTTTTATTTTATTTTTAAACTCGAAAGTATAAACAGACAAATTAGTATTTTGTTTAAATAATGAGCGTTTTTTGTTGAACAGAAATTCGAAAAAAGAATACAGAAATGATATTAACCTAACACAAACAACTGATTTACTATTAAATACAAATTTTTGATAAACTGCAAATAATTGGTGAAATCGGCCCACAAATCGAAATTATTCTTTTTCCCGAATGAAATCCATAGGCAAATTGTTGTAAACCCTTGCCAGCGTGGCAATGTTGCGGTCATCGCCGCTAAAACTGTCGGTGGGTTGGGCAAGATAATGAGAAATCGACGGTAAAAGCGAAGTGCTGTCGGGTTTTACAAAACCATACAAACCCACACCGTTTTTCATTGCATCAATCACAACTGTTTTGGCGTCCTTTTTATTCCAGTTGGCCAAACAGGTTATCAGCCTTGTATTTTTGCCAACCATACTTTTAATCGAATCGATTTTATTGATATCGCCTTCCTCGTTCATCAGCCAGTCAATTTCCTGAAACATTTTTGAATTTACAATGTGTGGATGTGTAATATCGAAACAGGTGAGCCAGAGAATACAATCGGGATTGGTCTCTTTGGCGGCAGTGCGAATCACATTCCAGCAGGCTTCAATTGCCTTGCGGCTGTAAATGTTGTACTCCTCTTCCGACAAATTATCCTCACCCGGAAACGGTTTTTCCATCAATTCCTGAAAACGTTGCTTCTCACTTTCGAGCCATTTTCCATTGTTGCTGGCTCGGTTGGGTTGGTAAAACCAGTCGATCATAAAACCGTCAATTCCGGTTTTGCCAACTGCATCGCGAATAAGGGGATCTAAATAATCGAGGTATTTTTGTGTGAAAGGTATATGGCGATCAGCCGGAATGCCATAACTGTAATCGGGATTTTCCAAACCCCAGCGCACGTTTGAGCCAATACACAAGTATCCCATCACTTTTATACCTTCCGTGTGACCCAGCCGAACCATCTCGGGTAGAAAATCATATTTCAAACCGGGTTGTTCGGGAACTACACCATTTTTGTACCAGGCAAAACCGTTGCACGACACAATAAAAGTCTGAATTGTGTTCACACCCATATCCTTGTACCACTTAATGTGTTCTGAGGGCGAAGCATCGGCCCACAAACCCGGCGCTGCGAATGCATTCGGACCGCCTTCACCCCAGTTGAAATCAAGGTTGTAGGCTTTAATATCTTCAACTTTTAGAGAAGATACTTTCTTTTCAGAACAACTCAGTAAAACAAGGATTAACAATAAAGTAGAAATAGGTAACGACAGTTTTTTCATAAGACTATATTTAGGATTTTTAGAAATAAGTTTTAACTGCAAATTCAAACTGATTGATGAATATTTCTTTAAATGCCGAGATATTGTTTTGTTCATAAAACAACAACATCGCTTTTTTATATTCAATCGAGTCAACCGTTCGGAATGAAATCGGACAATATTCATTTTTAATTAAAATTGCATTGCTGATTATCCTCGCAGTGCGTTTGTTTCCATCGCTAAACGGTTGAATATATGATAATAAGATCAACAAAAGAAGCGCCTTATCAAAAACCGACTTCTTATGATTTATTAGTTTGCACATTTCATCACTTGCCTCCTTAATTTGAAACTCATTGTCCAAAGGCTTATAATTTGTACCCGAAATACCAACCCTGCTTTTCCTGATATTTCGGTCAACACCTAAATCCTTTATCAAAATGCTGTGAATATCTTCAATTCGTGAGATGGTCAATGGTTCAATGTAATCCGGATTATTAACAATAAAATCCAGCGCCTCTTTATGATTCAGAAGCATAACAGCCTCATCTTTTGTTTTTCCATGTGCGGTTTCTTTTTCCTTCAGCAAACGTTCCGTCTCCAAAAGTGAATATGTATTTCCTTCTATCTGCGACGATTTCCAACTCAAGTCAATGGCCAAACGTTCCATTTCTTTTTGAAATCCGGCCTCTGTTAATTCCAGGCATTTCCCCCTGAATGTTTCCTGAAGATTGGTTAAATGTTGCAACTCTTCGGGTGTAAAAAGCGCCACTGCGCTCAAAACATCTCTAATCAACGAAAAATTATAACTGTTTTTAATTTCCCTTTCATCAACTTCCCTTTCGAAATATTCTTTTAATGATACAGGGAATAGCAGTTTGTACCCGTCAGAAACTTTATATTTTGTTCCCTTCCCTTTTCCTTCAGTAGTTATCAGATTCTCTGACAGTAACTTTGTTAAAATTCTTTTTACTGTTGCATATCCAATATTCAACTGTACTTCATCATAAATCTGTTTTGATGAAATAAAAGGATTTTCTTCAATGAATCTCAGTATTTTTTTGCTTTTAATATCCCACATTTTTATTTCAGATAAAATTTGTGGCTCAAATATAAAAATAATAAAGCTCAAATTAGAATAAATTTGAGCTTTAAAAATGAATCAATTGAGCTTCAATTGAAATTTAAGATTCATTTCGAGCTCATAACTATATCAAATGAAGCTCAGATTAGAATTTTATTGAGCTTAAAAACGCTTGCTGATGAGCTTAAACTTTTCGTTTATTTTTTACCCTTTTCAAGTTCTTTTACTTCTTTTTTCAGTCCATGTATTTCAAATGCGCTAATTAAAGAACCTGAGATAAACCCGGTAAATAAAAATAAATCCCCATTCGGTAGGTGCTGAAGTTTCAAAAATGCTCCGGTTAAAACCAATAGTGCCGAAATACCATAAAGCAACTTCAAAAATTTATCTTTCATTCCCTTATTCATAATCGTAAAGTTAATAGCGGTTATTCAATAATTAAATTCAGTAGTTGGTTTATATTTCTCTCTGAATAATCTCCCCCGAAACTTTCTCCTTCAAAATCACCTTTTTACGCCCATCGGGTAAAAGCTCTTCTTTCACAAGCCAGTGTTTTTCATCGAATTCAACAAATGCCGAGAGTGGTTCAACTTCTGTTTTCTCGCGCCACTCTTTCAGTTCGACAGGTTCCCATTTTTTTGATTTTGCCGATTTGTAACAGGCATCCATAATTGCATTTACAACATAACCATCGTAGAAATCTTCGGTGGGTTTTTTCCCGGCTTCAATGGCGTTGAACATATCCATAAACATGTGGTTGTAGCCCAATTCGTGTACTTCGTCGCCCACAGGGAAAAGCCAGCCTGAATCCGACTCTGCTTTTTCGGCAACATACCCTTTTCTGCCGGGCGCCGAGTACATTTCAAATCCCGTTCGCAAAAAATTGTCGAGACGAATAGAACCTTCCACTCCCGAAACTTCGTCTTTCAATTCCATCCCGCCCCTGAAACACCAACTTACTTCGAACTGCCCGATGGCGCCATTCTGAAATCGTACCAAACCAATGGCGTGGTCTTCAGCATCAGTGGGTTTCACCTGGGTATCAGCCCAGCAAACAACTTCAACCGGACGAATATCTTTCCCGATAAAACTACGGCCAATTTCGATGCAGTGACAACCCAAATCGATAATGGCTCCCCCACCCGACAATTCCGGGTTCCAGAACCAATCGCTGTGCGGACCGGGATGTGCCTCGCGCGAACGCACCCATAGCACTTTGCCGATTGCGCCATTTTCGACTGAAGCGCGAGCTTTCAGGTGTTTTGGCGTATAAACCAAATCTTCGAGATAGCCATGAAAAACGCCCGCTTTTTCCACTTTTTGCAGAATTTCCCAGGCCTCCTGTGCATTTCGGGCCAGCGGTTTGGTGCATAACACAGCCTTGCCGGCATCAACAGCAGCAAAAATAGCCTCCTTGTGCAGGTTATTTGGCAATCCAACAACTACTGCATCGACATCTGGATCAGAAACTGCTTCCTGTAAATTGGTTGTCCACTTTGGTATGTTGTTTTCTTTTGCAAACCTGGCGCCCCTTTCTTCTGAGCGTGAATAAACTATTACAACCTCATCGCGACTGCGCAATCCATGCAGCGACATGGTATAAAATGTACCTATTAAACCTGTTCCCAACAATGCTATTTTCATAATGAAAAGTTTTTTGATTTAGTTTCTGCTAAAGTAATAAATCGAATTTTTATAAACAGATATTCCGGTTATAAAAGCCTGAATTATCGAAAAATTATTTCATTCACGCAAGCGAATAAAAACGACGAAGAATATCAATGCATGAAGTTATCACATTGGTTCTTTTTTTAATTTTGCAGATGAAAATAAAGATAAAAATGAAAGTTAAACTTCTCTTTTCAGTACTTTTCGTTGTTGCGCTATTAAGTTGTAAAAATTCGCCATCGAAATACATTTACAACAAAGGGATGATTTATGGTACAGTATATAGCATTACTTATGAAAGTCCGAATGGCATTGATTTGCAGGAAAGAATTACTGAAAAGTTAAACAATTATAACCTGATGTTTTCGACTTATGCGAAAGAGTCCATTATTTCGAAAATAAATAGCAATCAACCCACTGAACTCAGCAATGAGTTTATTATTTGCTATAACAAAGCCATGGAAGTGTCGGAAAAAACAAACGGCGCATTCGACATAACAGCCGGCGCTATGGTAAATGCCTGGGGATTTGGCCCGGAAGAAAAGAAAAAAATGACCCAGCAGAAAGTGGACAGCTTAATTCAAATTACAGGATATCAGAAGATAAAACTTGAAAATGGAGAAATTTTAAAAGAAAATCCAAATATAAAAATCGACATGAGCGCCATTGCCAAAGGTTATACCAGCGATTTAATCGGTAACTTTCTGGCAGAAAATGGTTGTCAAAACTACATGGTGGAAATTGGGGGCGAGGTGGCAGCCAAAGGAATCAACGAGGCTGGAAAAACCTGGGCTATTGGCATAAGCAAACCCGACGAAACCGCCATTTTTGGTAGTAGCGGACTACAGGCCAAAGTAAAGTTAACCGACCATGGATTGGCCACCTCCGGAAATTACCGTAATTTTTATGTGGAGGATGGGAAAAAATACGCCCACACCATCGACCCTAAAACAGGCTACCCTGTGCAGCACAGCATATTAAGTTCTACAGTAATCGCTAACGATTGCATGACTGCCGATGCTTATGCTACTGCTTTTATGGTTTTGGGACTGGAAAAAGGTATTGAAATTGCAAAAAAAGTCCCCGAAATTGAAGTCTTTTTTATTTATGCCGACGAAAAAGGTGAAAACCAGGTTTACATGTCGGATGGGTTTGAAGAATATATTATTAACTGATAAAATTCAAAATACAAAACTCAAAACTCAAATTTCAAATAAAACCCAATATTAAAAATGATTAAAAATCAAACCGTAAATTTTAATTTTGGGCTCATTTAACATTTTGATTATTTGCGCTTTGAAATTTATTTGGGATTTACTTTTTGAAATTTGTTATTTATAAAAAAACCAGCTATTCACCGGTTTTAATTTCTGAGACTATTTTTAACTTTTCGTAATCCACTTTTTTATAGGCACTTGCCTGGGCTAGCCTGTCCTGAGTCTGTGAACAGTAAACCCCGTTTCGTTTTAAATATTTATTGCCGCTAACATGCGTATTCGGGAACTTGCCTCCCTTTTTAACCAAAATTGTGATTGCCATTCCTGCCATTGCAAGGCCAACTAATACAATTGTCAACAATAAAACTGTTAAAAATTCCATTTTCCCCTCCTTTTCTGCCTGCAAAAATAACCGTTTCCGATAAGAATATCTAATAATATAACCGTTTGAGCCGCGAAAAGTTGATGTTGGTCGATTAAATAATGTTTATTTCATTTATTCTATCTGTTTTTTGTAATTTTATTCTGAACTAAAAAATACAAAATCATGGAAAAACACATTCAGATTGTTGCTGTTTTGCGAATCGGATTCAGCATTTTGGGTTTACTCATCGGTATTTTATTGTATGCTTTGTTTTTCTTATTAGGAGATTTTATCAATGATGCCGATGCTGAAGTCGTTTTTACAATCATCGCGGAAGTTATTTTGGTAGTGATCATTATTTTGAGCATTCCAGGCCTCATCGCCGGAATCGGATTACTCAAAAGAAAAGAATGGGCACGGATTCTGACACTGATTTTATCGGTTTTGGATTTGATAAACTTCCCTATTGGCACTGCTGTTGGAGCATATTCAATCTGGGCGCTGGTTCAACCCGAGGTGGTTGTGCGTTTCAGAAAATAAAGACATGCTCGAAGTTTTGAACTTTGAACTCGAAACTTTAAACTAAATTATGGTTCAATACGAAATAATAATATCAGGCCGTGTACAGGGAGTGGGTTACCGCTATTTCGCAGTTCAAAAAGCCAATGAAATGGGAATTACCGGTTGGGTTAAAAATTCGGTTGATGGCGGTGTAATTATCATTGCCCAGGGAATTGAGGCCGAACTAAAAACTTATACCAATTATCTGTATATAGGTCCTACCCGCGCCCGGGTTGACAGAATTGTATCAAATAAAATGCAACTTGTAACTGTTTTTGATAAATTTAGCGTCAAATATTAAATCAGCTAAAATTGGAAAATAAAAGTTACCACATGACCCCGGGACAGTTCCGAACAGAAGGCAAAAAAGTGATCGACTGGATTGCCGACTATTATGAAAACATTGAAAAATACCCGGTACTATCGCAGGTAAAACCAGGTGATATAAAAAAAATGTTACCCCAATTTCCGCCTCAAACTGGAGATTCAATCGATAAATGGATGAACGATGTGGATGAAAAAATTATGCCGGGGATTACCCACTGGCAATCGCCCAATTTTTACGCCTATTTCCCATCGAACACTTCATTTCCGGCCATATTAGGAGATCTGATTTCGTCAGGATTAGGAGTTCAGGGGATGATTTGGGCAACAAGTCCGGCAGCAACGGAACTCGAAACCCGTGTGCTGGACTGGCTGACGGACATGATGGGAATGCCCGAAAAATTCAAATCCACTTCAACCGGAGGAGGGGTTATTCAGGATACAGCTTCCACTTCAGCATTAACCGCAGTAATTGCAGCCCGCGAAAGAGCAACAAAATTTCAGTCGAACAAAAACGGAGTTCAGCAAAAACTGGTTGCATATATTTCAACCCAGACCCATTCGTCACTAGAAAAAGCCATTAAAATAACAGGGATCGGCAGCGAAAATCTAAGATTGATCGAAGTGGATGAAAAATTCGCCATGCGCAAAGATTTGCTGAAAGAACAAATTCAAAAAGACAAAGCAGCAGGATTGACGCCGTTTATCATTTGCGCTGCGTTGGGCACAACTTCGTCGAATGCAATTGATCCGATAAAAGAAATCGGGGAGACTGCACGGAAGGAAAATTGCTGGTTTCATATCGATGCTGCAATGTCGGGAACTGCGATGCTTTGCCCCGAATTCAGGCATTTTCAGGATGGTGTTGAACTGGCCGACAGTTATTGTTTCAATCCGCACAAATGGATGTTTACCAATTTCGATTGCGATGTTTTTTGGGTTGCCAACCGCCAGGAACTGATTAATACTTTTTCAATTTTGCCCGAATATTTAAGGAACAAAGCCACCGAATCGGGTGAGGTTTTTGATTACCGCGACTGGCACATCCAACTGGGGCGCCGTTTTCGTTCGCTGAAAATATGGTTTGTAATACGTCATTATGGAATTAAAGGATTGCAATTTCATATTCGCAAACATATTGAACTTGCCCGAAAATTTACAGATTGGGTAAAACAATCAGAAGATTTTGAGATTTTTGTTGAACCACCTTTCAACCTGGTTTGCTTCCGCCACAAGGGCGATGATGATTTTAACCTGAAACTGATGAATGAAGTTAATGCAACAGGAAAAGCATTTTTTACCCATACAAAACTGAACAGACAGGTTGTTCTGCGCATGAGCATCGGGCAAACCAATACCGAGGAAAAACATGTGAAAGCGACTTGGGATTTGATTGAAAAAATAGCCAGAGACATGAAATCATAAATGAATTCAGAGTTTTATAAATATGAACCAGTAAAA
The DNA here is from genome assembly GCA_947085485.1 of uncultured Prolixibacteraceae bacterium. Lineage (GTDB taxonomy): Bacteria > Bacteroidota > Bacteroidia > Bacteroidales > Prolixibacteraceae > Draconibacterium. The sequence goes on along the minus strand of CAMTWS010000136.1, from coordinate 762 downwards.
AATGGAAAATAAAAGGGAACAGAAACTGAAACTACAAAGAAAAGCAGCAACCGATTCACTGTTTAATGCGGATATAGAAGAAATTAAGGAAGATTTCAGGTTCTCTGATAAAGAAGCAATGGTTTTCTTTCAGAAAAAAAATTTCAGGAACAAATAATTGAAGCGCTCAAATTTCAAATGGTCTTGTAATAAATCCAACTTTCGAATGTTGGTATTTTGAAAATATCAACCTTTAAAATGTGGATTTAATAATTTATCCCGATACTTCATTCAGGGTATCTTCAAAAATCTCAACTGTAATGATGGCTGTTTCCCCAATATTTCGCATATCAAGTAAATCTTTATCGCCTGTTACCAGAAAATCAATATTGCTAATTTTCACCAGTTCAAGTAAAAAAATCATCTTTGGGATCCCTGCAAACTTTTGGAACTTCGTTTATCTGATATACTTTACCAGTAGTTTGAATAAAATGTATCAAATCGTCAACCTGATTTTGATCAAAATACTTCCGGAATTTTTCTCTTGAGGTTACAATTTTAATTTCAAGTATATTTTGCTCTGCAAAAATTAATTCGATGCTTGCGTCAGTCAATCTTTGTTTTAGGCTTTTGTAACTAATCAGTGTCAAATTTACAAAATCAATCGTTACTAACAATTCTGCCTGTCCTTTGTGAATAAGTTTCTGGTTTGATGGTTTTTAAAGTTCGTGAGATTGCGCTGTTTTCATTTGGTTTTAAATATTTGCGAAAATATCCAACTCT
>CAMTWS010000135.1:0-18526 GCA_947085485.1 uncultured Prolixibacteraceae bacterium | reverse complement strand
GAACAGCAAATCAAAGTACCGGGGGTTGATCAAAAACCAGGCATGGGCAATTTGCAGATGTTTGTGGGTAAATCTGATCAGAATTATGCATTTTTTAGAACAAACATGTCAAAGAACGGTGCAAAAATCAAGGAAAGCAGCCTTATTGTCTAATTTGTGGATAGTTTCCATTTTTACGGAACCTAACCATCAAAAATCGACACGGCAATTTTCCTATTTTGTTATCGTTTATTTTTTTTCTTTACAATTAACTAATTTTTAAAACTCACTTTTCGGAGTGGGCTCAAACTTTAAATCACAATCTCATAAAATATCAGAAGAAAATACCGGGGCTTGAAGATCCCGGTATTTCATATACACTTTGAAAAACAGCACCAGTTTTTAACGAAAAGCTACTATAGTTTCTTTTACGTAAAACCTGCCGTCTTTATTTATAATTTTTGAACCTGAAGGAATCTCAACAATCAACCTGGAGGATTTTGAAGGAATTACAATTTTTTCAGATTTAACAACTTTTTTTGCAATAACCTGATGAGAAATGGCATCGTATAAATCGACTTTTTCCGAATTTGTGGTTTGATAAGTTACCGTTTTGTCTTCCGGGTTTGGATTGTACAATAGATAAGTAGGAAAGGCATCGCTACGATAAAAATCGGTTGCCAAACAATTCAATTTCAGAATCTCAGGAACATCGGTTTGCTCAATAATGGCGCCGGCAATACCAACATGTCCGCTACCATAAACGCTAAACTGTGAAACTTCAGGATTGCCTTCTACCCATAACGGGCCATCGCCAATTGCAACCGGAGCTTCAATGTGCTCATATTCCTTAATATGAGATCGTTTAATCAATCCCTCGTAAGCTATCACACCCTTTGTATATTCCTTAAATTCGGGAATTGCCTGGTGATTATCGGGCATTTCGTATGGATAAAAGAATTTTAAGGCATTGGTTGCGTTGAGCATCCATTTCCCAATGGCATCGGCATATCGTGGGTCATATCGCACCATAGGGACTAAAGGCCACATGGCATCATAGGTATTCATCAGAAATGCAAAACCGCCGTTGTGAACTGTACTTCCAACCAAACCAGACACATCATATCCGTTCCAGTTATCCAGCAAAACACCCCAACCTTTTCTGCATTCCGGATCACCGTTAAATGTCCAGTCCAATAATTTGGTAATATTGTAATCCGTGCCTTCTTCCGCATTTAAACGGGCGGCTATATAAGCTCCAAACGGCATCAATATTTCGTAGAATTTGTTATCGGGTTGTCCTAAAAGCGCTTCCAGCGATGATTTTGCCCCATGTAAATATTTGGGATCTTTAAATTTCTGATATGCAGCATGCAGTACGTAGGCATGTCCAGCCGCAGCATCTTCTTGTTTACAAATCCAGTTATCCTTTGGTTCCAGGGTTGCGTAATCAAAAAACGTGTGACTGTAATTACCTGCCAAAACAGAATCAGCGGCATAAAACTTATCAGCAATTGACCGCATGATGTAATCGAAATCTTTTTCACCGGGATAAAAATTTGCCACACCATAAAACAATACATTTGGATAGACATCGTACCACCAGTCTCTTCCATAGCCACCACCCAGGAGGGCTACTTCGGGGCATGTATTGTTCATTATAATGTTCCATTTCGTATCGGAATTAAAATAATTCTTTAACATCGACACATAATTCTTTCCATTTTGATTTGACTTGTCAATACCTGCCAGTCTTGCACCAAGCACAGTACCAATTGTGGCCAGCGACTCATGAAAAATACCGTTATGGTTTTCAGTACCCTGTCTTAAATCGCCCATGGCAGTGTATATTCCAAAGGTTTCCTGGTCGAAATTTTTACGGGAGTTATCGTCCCAGATTAATGGCCAGTATTTTCCGGTTTGAGTTTTATCATAAACCAAAGAATCGAATTTCATGGTTATATTTTTGAAATCTATTATTTTAAACGGAACAGGTACATCGGGCATCGAATCGATACGCGATATCTGTATCTGATTAACTTTTCCTTCAAATTCACTGTTTGATGGTTTTTGGGTGCATGAGCCAAGAACCACACTTATTCCAATGGCGATAAATACTAATGTTCTATAATTTTTCATTTTCCAATTTGTTTTGTTGATTTAAAAGTTGTTTGGCAATAATTATTGAGAGTAACTGAAGTGCTCCGATAATTAACAAAGCATATTTAAGTGCTATATCTGCATCCCAAAAATAAGCAATGCCCAGAAAAGTGCCCGCTCCAATAAATCGTCCGACATATAATCCAAATTCATGATTTAAAATGTAAGAAAATTCATTTCTGTTTTCAATTGCCGAAAGTATATCGATAACTTTCAGCTGAATGGGAAAATAGGCAATATCAAGTATAGGCCGGGCTACCAACAGGAGAAATATAAATATGATAACACCGACCTGGTTAAACAGGATACTATTAAAAAAAGAGGCAAAAAAGAACAAAATAAGACCAATGCTGAAAATTGCCAACCGGTGTTTTGGTTTTGAAAGTTTACCCAGAAACAGCATAACAACGGCAGCTATAACCGCGCCTATAGATTGTGCCGTACCCAGCGCACCTTCGGATTGAAAAAATTTCATCATCAAAATTGCAGGAGCCGTAACAATAAATCCTTGTGCCAAACCTTTTAACAAAGCCATTTGAAGCATCTTGTTCCACAGTTTGTGAAACTTAAAATAGAGAAATTTCTCGCTTTTAGGTTTTTTGTATTTGCCAAAATGAAAAACGATGGAAGCTAAAATAGTTATTACAAAAACTGCTCCTGTAACTACTTTATATCTCGAATTTACACCTTCATTTGAAGCTTCGCTGCCACTCATTAAGTACCACCCTATAATCACCGGCACCAATACTGCTGTTGTTGTATAGAAGAAAGTATCTAATCCATAATAGAAATTTCTTGTTCTATCTGAAGTGGTTGCAAGAACCAGGTAATCCCTGTTGGCCCAGTACAGACCAAATGACATACCCATTATTAATCCAGCAGAAATCAGCCCAGTGTAGCTAATGTTATCCAGGGACATCATGTACAACATGGAAACACCGCTTAACAGCATTCCAAGCGAAAATAACCTTTTAACATTTATACGATTTAATAAATAACCATTAATAAAAAAAGTAATTGGTATTCCGGTGTAAATGGCCAATTGATATAACATAACTTTCGACGGATCGTTTGAATTCCGCATAATATATGATGCTACAAAAATATCAATAACCGGTAAAACAAATGCGTAAATTAAATTGGTAAGAATTAATATTTTAGTACTCCGTGTAAAATCCTTTAGTCCTATTTTTGCCAGATATGCCATTATTGTTGCAATGATTTTAATATTTCACTAACTGAAAATGTTGCTAATCCGACAAACTCATCTGCCGCTCCATAATACATTTGTATTTGATCTCCGTTTACAATGTGCCCGTTTGTAAAAATAACTTCACCAAAAAAACCTTTTCGCTCGTAGATTTCTTTTGGTTCCATAATAGGTTCTTCCGACCTGGCAATTACCAGGGATGGATTTTCCAAATCCAACAAAATTGCGCCTAAACAATACCGGTTTCCTTCTGTTGCCCCGTGATAAACCACCAACCATCCCCTTTCGGTTTTGATTGGAGCGGCACCTGCTCCCAGCCTTTTACTATCGAATTTGTTTTCCCGGGTTTTTGCAATGCATTTATGATTTCCCCAATGAATACCATCGGGCGATTCAGCCAGCCAGATATAATTACCCCCCAGTTCCGGGCTGCTCGGACGATGCAAGGCATAAAACCTGTCGTTGATTTTTTCTTCAAAAATTGCACAATCCTTATTGTGCGGGCTGATTATCATCCCTTTCTTTTCGAAAACTTTCCAGTCTTTGGTGGTTCTCAATCCAACTCCAACTCCATTTGACGAAACCATGGTATAGGTTAAATAATAGGTGTCATCAATTTGAGAAACCCGGCAATCTTCGATTCCAAAACTTTCAAATTCACCTTCACCATATAAAGCAGGATACTCATCCGACTCATAAAAGTCTATTCCATTATTGCTGTAAAGTAGTCGTAAATGCGAGATTGTTGTTAAATAGTTTTCACCCTTATAACTGATAACCCGTACATCACTGCTATCCAATTCAGGATGATTTATAGGAATTTCAACAATTTCAGTTTTGCCGGTCCCGGTTAAAACAGGGAACGAAATAATGCCCTCTTTTTGTTCAGGTCGTTCTGCCACCCTAACAATTAACCAGGTTTTGTTGTTAAATGTAAATGCGCCCGGATTTAGCAAACATTCAATTTTTAAATTTACTTCACTTGCTTTAATATCTCCGGGAGCCAATATGGGGTTGTTTTTATACCGGGTTGCAATATCTGCCATTTAATTATTTATAAATTGATAGTTTTAAGAAAAAAATCCGGTTAGGTTTAGAAAAAAAAGAGAAGTAGTAAATTAAATTTTAACCACTACTTCTCAATTATTATTAATCTAACTAAACTTAATCACTAATACATTAATAACCTGAATTTTGAGTTATAGTTCCTCCTGATTTGTCAATATCCCTTTGTGGAATTGGATACAAATAATGACGGTCTCCGAAGTTTCTTCCCAAAGCTGTCAAAACAGTTTTAGCGGTTCCCCATCTCTTTAAATCATTAAATCTGTGCGCTTCAAAACCCAATTCAACTCTTCTTTCAGACATAATCCAGTTTTTAATTTGAGTTTTATCAGTTGAACTTGCCCTGTCTGGCAGAGTTCCTGCCGGAATCACAGAACCATCAGCCGTTGGGCCGGTTCTTGCTCTTGTTCTTATTTGATTAAGGATTGAAACAGCTCCCGCAAATCCATTGGTTTCATTGAGCGCTTCTGCTTTCCAAAGTAAAACATCGGCATATCGTATATAAATTTTGTTACCGTCCTCAACAAATCCTGTTGTTGAACCTATCAGTTTGGAAGCACGTTTATTTAGAACATCAATGGTGTACAACAACCTTGGGTCATTTGGTTCGAAAGCACTTAAAAAGTTTGCTGTCGGAGCAAAAAATCCCCATCCAATTACCGAATGTAGTCCGTTAACATTGCCAGGTGTTTCATTCAGGCGGTGGTCGTATGCAAAGATTACTTCATTTTCTGAAAACTCCTTGGTTACACTAAAATTGTCAAAATAGTTGGCATTAAGGCTGTAAAAGCCGAGTGCGTCCAATTCAGCTACCAATGTAATTACCGATGCCCACTGCTTGTTGAACAGTGCGGTTTTTGCCTGAAGTGCTATAACAGCACCTTTTGAAGCTCTCCATTTTTCAGTTTCCACTGAATGTTTTACATTTGGCATTATGGCTTTAGCCGCAACTAAATCAGCATTAATCTGTTCCCAAACTTTTGCCGCTGGTGCACGAACTGAAACAGACTGTGCTTCGGCAAATGAAGCAGGGGGATTAAGTACCAACGGTACATCGCCAAAATTATTTACCAGGTCGAAATAGTACAAAGCCCTTAAAAAATAAGCTTCTCCCAGTAGTTGTTTTTTACGGGCATCAGACATTCCTGTCTTTTGTACTACATCATTATTAGTCAAAAAACTTATTGCTAAATTCGCCCTGCTAATACCTTCATAATCATAAACCCAAATACCATTAAATCCGGCATTTTCAGGTGTAAAGCTAAAATCGGCCAGTTGGTCCATCCATGGTTGGTCTCCATCAGGATTCCATTTTTTATTCATGTCGTTAGCCGCGATATCCTGTAAAACAATGTCATTTCTGAAAACAGTTCCCAATGCCCATTGCCAGCCTGGTATTATTGCATTAAGTGTATTCTGAAGCGGTTTGTATGACGAACTCACAGAAGATTCTAATGTCGTCAGTGTAGGTTTTGTATCAACCTGTTCTGCCGTTAAAAGGCCAATTGGATCATTGGTCAGCTCATCAGTACAACCAATAAGGATTGCAAATGATAAGGTGATGATTAAACTTTTATAAATTAATTTCATAATTAATATTTTTTAATATTAAAACTTAACATTTAAACCAAACAAAACTGATCTGGATAATGGGTAAGTACCTTTATCCATGTAATCTACTGATTCCGGATCTAATCCTGTGTAGTTTGTTGACGTAAATAAATTTTGACCGGAAACATAAAGGCGAACATTTTGAAGGCCTTTTATAGTTGTAATATTGTATCCCAATTCAATATTTTTCAGACGTAAATAAGAAGCATCTTCAACAAAAATACTTGAAACTCTGCTGCTTCCGTTATCCTGGAAAGTAACCCTTGGCATCGTATTGGTGCTGCCTTCGCCACTCCACGAATTCAGAATGTTCGTTGTATAGTTAAAAGGTCGTGTGTCGTAATCTACAATTTTCTTCGCGTCATTGTACCTGTCAACCCCTTTTACACCCTGAAACATAAAAGAGAAATCAAAACCTTTATACTCGGCTGAAAAAGTCAATCCATAAGAAAGGTCAGGTATCGGGCTTCCGATAAATTCCCTGTCGTAGGCATTAATAATCCCGTTTCCGTCCAAATCGTTGAATTTAATATCACCGGGTTTAACAGAAGGATTTACTGTTCCTTTAAGGTGCTGGCTTATTTCTGCATTATTTTGGTAAATGCCAATCATTTTATAACCAAAATAAGCATTTAAAGGCTGCCCTACTTGTGTCCTTGTTACATCTCCTGTAATATTGGGTAAGTTGGGATGTAATTTTTCGACATTATTTGTTAAGGTTGCCATGTTTCCATTGATGCTGTATTTAAAGTCGTTTATCGAATTTCTATAGTTCAATGTAAATTCAAATCCTTTATTGCTTACCTCACCGGCATTCAGAATTGTTGGTTGTACATTACCAACAACCGATGGCAAACCAATTGGCAATAATATGTCGGTTGTGTTTTTTACAAAATATTCAGCCGATGCAATTACTTTGTTATCCATAATTCCAAAGTCAACACCGATGTTTGACTGGGTAGATGTTTCCCATTTCAAATCGGGATTACCAAAACGATCGACTTTAACGATACCGCCCACCTGGCTTATCAGGGTTAGATAAGCGTAATCTGCAATCTCCTGATTTCCTGATTTACCCCAGCTTGCCCTTAATTTCAAATTTGAAAGCCAATCTGCATTTTCCAAAAATTTCTCGTCCGAAATTTCCCAGCCAGCCGAAACGGATGGGAAATACCCCCATCGGTTATTCTCAGAGAATCTTGAAGATGCGTCACCCCTCAGGGTAGCAGTAACCATGTATTTGCCATTGAAAACGTACGAAGCCGAACCAAACAGTGAAAACAGCGCCCATTCGGAAGCAGTACCACTGTTCCATAAATCCAACGACGAACCTCCAAAATTTAAATATCTGTAAGTATCATCGGTATATGGGAAACGAGCCCTGCTGGCACCTATTGAAGACTGGTAATTCTTAATAAATTCGGTACCAATCATTGCACTAAAATCATGTTTCTCATTGAATATTCTGGCGTAGTTCAATGTATTGTTAAAAGTATAGGTAAGCGCTTCTCCCCTCGATTCATTTAAATTATTTGGCCTGTTTTGCCTTCCTAATTTATTATCGGTCGCACTACCGCCGCCATCGACATCACCAAAATTCTCATTAAATGTTTTATTATGGAAGAATGCCAAGTCAATACCAAAGTTTGTCCTGAATACCAATTCCTTTTCTTTCAATAAAGAATACTCGCCATAAACATTCCCGAATGTTTTGTAAATATTCTCTGTATCATCTGCAAAATAGGCTCTTGCGATAGGGTTTCCTACCATTTCGTACATTGTTCTCTGCAATGCCTGGTCGTAACCGGTTTGAGTATAAAATGGCATATCAGTAAACGGATCTCTTGCAGAATAAGAAGGATCGCTTGTATTTTTGTAAACCGGGATTACAGGTGCCCTTAACAAAGCAAATCTGATTAAACTCTCCCCTTTCGAGGCAACTTTGTCCTGTGATGAATATGATAACTGAAGATTGGTTCCGATTTTTAAGCGATCGGTTAAATCAGAAACAATATTTGTACGGTAGTTTAATCTTTGGTATTTGTCTTTGTCATAAACTACTATACCGTCCTGGCCATAATATCCAAGCGACATCAGATACTGTAATTTATCGCTGCCACCACTTGCAGTGAATTGCAGGTTTTGAGATTTACCTGTTTCAAACAGTTCATCAAGCCAGTTTGTGTCGGCCAGATCAGTTCTTTTTTTATCAACGGTGTAAGGATTTGTTCCAGTCCTGTCAGAATTGTTCCATGCTGTTTCCAAAGTATTCATATATTGATCGGTATTCAACATAGTAGGCAGGTTAGCAACTGAGTAAAGTCCGGTATAATAGTTTGCATCAATGCTGATTATTCCTTTCACCCCACTTTTGGTTGTAATTAAAACTACACCACCAGAAGCCCTTGATCCATAAATTGCAGCAGCAGAAGCATCTTTTAAAACAGTCATCGATTTGATATCGGCCTGGTTTAAAAAAGTAATATCGCGCGAAGGGATACCGTCAATAACATACAAAGGATTGTTGTTTCCAATTGTGCCTTCACCGCGGATACGGACCTGAACAGGATCTCCGGGAGCCCCGGTGCTCGATGTTACCATTACACCGGCAATTTGTCCCTGCATAGCCTGGGCAACGTTCGTGATTCTTGTTTTTTCCAAATCGGCCATATCAACAACTGACAAAGCACCTGTTAACGAAGACTTTTTTCTGGAGGAATAACCAACAACCAAAACCTCGTCCAAAGCCTTTGTGTCTTCTTCCAACACAACATTAATAACGCTTTCGGCGCCTACTGTAACCTCTTTTGTTGTGTAGCCAAGCATACTGAAAACCAGTTTCTGACCTTGCTGTACGCTTTCAATTGTGTACTGACCATTAAAATCAGTTGCTGCACCTTTCGTTGTTCCGCTAACGACTACACTAACACCAGGCAAAACACCACTGTTATCAGAAACAGTACCTGTAATAGTTTGTGCATTAACAAAATTTCCGAAAAGCAGCATCCCCAATAATATCAGGGCGTAAGAAATATTCTTTTTAATCATAATTAGAATTAATTAAGTGAATAATAATTTGTTTTAAACGCCTTTTATAAGCATGAAACAAATTAATTTAAATTGATTCTTAATTGTGTACACTATATTACCAAAAGTGTACACTTCAATTTAATATACTGATTGTCAATAAATTAATTCAACCAATCAATCATTCAATTAATCAATTAAGACTTGTGTTTAAGCTGGAAATTCTTGGGAGTAATATTGTACATTTTATTAAACTCCCGGTAAAAGTAGGAACGGTTATTAAAACCCGACCGATAGCATATTTCAGAAACTGTAAATACATTTTCACGCAAAAGGTCTGCGGCATATTTTAACCTGATTGTCCGAATCAAATCGCCTGGCGAAAAACCGAATATCTGTTTTACTTTCCGATACAGTTGCGAACTGCTGTACCCTAATTCGTTCTCGAGAAATTCACTTTTCAGATTTTCATCCTCAATATTATTTCTTACAATATCAATAATCTTCTTTATAAAATCTTTGTCCTCATCTTCAACTGAAAGATTTGACAAATTTTCGGCAAAGTTGTCTTTCCTTAAATATTTTAATATCAGCTCTTTTTCTTCAAGCAATTTCTGCACCCTGATTAACAGGTGATCAGGATGGAAAGGTTTTGGAATATACGAATTAGCGCCGCTTTCTATCCCCTCAATACGGTGCAACACAGAATCTTTGGCTGTCAGCATTACAAATGGGATGTGGCATGTCTTCGCATCCGTTTTAATCTTTTCGCAAAGTTTTAAACCGTCCATTACCGGCATCATTACATCACTGATAATGATATCCGGAATTTCCTTCTCAATAATTGCCAGGGCTTCGGCTCCATTATAAGCAGTTCTGATTTTATATTTTTCCCCTAAAATCTCCTTCAATAACAGATGTATCTCAATTTCATCCTCAACTATTAAAATTGTCTTTTTTGTATTTTCAAAATGTTCGAGTGATGATATTTTGTCCGGGACATTTTCATTACCGGCAGAAACATCCTCCAGGATATTTTTTAAATGATATGAAATCAAAACCGGGTTTGTTTCTTTATCTAACTCCTTAGCGGAAAAAGCAACCTTGCTACAGGGGAGCAAAACAGTAAAAACTGTTGATTTGTTTTTGTCGTTGGCAACTGTAACAGAACCCTTTAATACAGTAACTATGCGTTTAACGTACGATAATCCGATGCCGGTCCTGAACATATTCTTATCACTTCCATCCGGATTGTCTGATAAGAAAAACCGGTCAAATACCAGATCAAGATTATCTTCCGGAATTCCTTTCCCGGTATTTGAAACTATTATATTTAATGTTTTTGTATCGTCACCGGAAATAAAAAAATCCAAATTGATTTTTCCACCCTTTGGAGTGTATTTAAATGCATTCGACAATAAATTAAACACAGTTTTTTCGATTTTGTCCTTATCAAACCACCCTTGTAATTCAGCAGGCAATTCAAGCTTAAAATCGATATTTTTACTTAAAGCCAATTCATCAAACAGCTCGGCAATCTGTTCAATTAAATTAACCAAATCGAACTCCTGTACTTTAACATCCAAATAATCATACTCAGCTTTTCTGAACTCAAGTAATTGCTGCGTCAGAAAAAGCAATCTGGAAGAATTACGCTGAATCATCCTTACAAACTTCCTCTCCTTTTCGTTAAAGCCAACCGATTCGGAAAGTTTTTGAGCAGGCCCCTCTATTAACGTTAAAGGCGTCTGAAATTCATGTGCTACATTTGTAAAAAAGTTAAGCTTATTCTGGTGTATTTCTTCCTCGCGCTTCTGAAACTCTATATTTTGTTTTAACAACCGGCGCTCCTTGAAATAATCGGCAACAAATTTGAAAAACAGAAAAAGCAGCACTGAATAAATTAACAAAGCAACTTTTGATAACCATATAATTGGTTTAATCCGGATATCAAGCGCCTGAACCGGATTGCCCCATACCCCATCGCTGTTTGTCCATTTTATCCATAATGAGTATTTACCCGGAGGAACATTGGTAAATGAAAAATTCTTTCGGTTGTCAATAAAATTCCATTCCTGGTCAAAATTCTCCAGTTGATAGGCATACTGGCACTTTTCGCTGCCAATATAGGTAATTGCTGCCATTTCGATATCTAAAAAATTTTGGTCGTGTTTTAAAACAATCGAAGAATGTGATTTAGAATCGGGGGAAATAACTATTCCCTGATAATAGGGTGTAATTTGATTTTGTCCGCTTATTTTATCGATTAATATATCCGGAATCACAAGAGATTCCTCTATTTCGGAAGGCAAAAAATAGTTAAACCCTTTGATTCCTCCCATGAATACAAATTCAGAATTCACATCCTGATAAAAGGCGCCATCAGAAAATTCATTGTTTTGTAACCCCTCATTCTGAGTATAATTTATGAATTTGGATTTGCCGGCAATAAAATTAGACAAGCCATAATTCGTACTTATCCACAAATTGGATTTGCTGTCGGCAGCAATTCCGTGAATGGTATTATTAGGCAACCCATCTTTTACTGTATAGCTTTTAAAAACTACATTTCCATCGTCCTTTAATTCTTCAAGTACATTCAAACCATAACTTGTCCCAATCCAAAGTTTATCGTTAAAGTCAGTGTACAGGCATAATATGTCATTATCAGATAAACTTTGAATATCGTCGGTTTTATTTTTAAAAACCCGAAACAATCCGGTATTCACGTTAAGAAGATTTAATCCGCCTAAACGGGTTCCAATCCAGAGCTCATTTTCACTTTTGGGCAAAATTGAAAAAATAATATTACTGCTTAAACTACTTTGCTCATTATCTGCATTATAAGTTTTAAACTGAACTACTTTCAGTTTTTCGCCAGACCTTTCAATTTTAAACCTGATTAATCCATAACCATTTGAACCGAGCCATATAAATCCATTTTTATCCTGATAAATGGAGTAAATGGATTTAAAATATCCAACGTTGTCGTTTTTTAAAATTTCGGTCCAGCCATACAGTTTCGACTTTTTTGAATCATAAATATTAATGCCTTCACCATCTGTTCCTATAAAAATTAAATCGTCGATACCCTTGCAAAGCGCATAAACAGCATTGTTAACAGAACTATTGTCTTCATTAAAAATTTCGTATTTAATTGGCTCTTCAGGATTCAAATAAAATTTAGATGAAAAGCGAAATAATCCTTTACCCTTTGTCCCTACCCAAAACGAATTTTCACCAAACTCTGTAAACGCCCGTACGATGCCGCCTTCCAATTCCGGAACCAGGGCATTTGAAATTAAATTAAATGACATGCTGAGCGGGTAAATTTTAAATAATCCATCCCCGTCTGTACCGGTCCAAAGTACATTTTCTGTTCCCTTGAAAACTGTTGTTACCTTTTGATTTTGAAAGTTTTCCAACCACAATTTTTTTACCCTTAAACCATTATTGTTAATGATAAAATATTCTGATTTGTTAGTTAAAAGAATTCCTTCGGGTAAATAACCAACAATATCCTGTACCTCGTTTTCTTCAATTATCTCCTCTTTTTTACCCGATAAAGTTTGTAATGTAATATCACCGTTAATAGTTAAAATACAAATATTTTGATTTTTAAAAATCCCAAAATCATTAACATCTTCTTTTACTTTAGAACTTATTGAAATACTTTTTTCGCCGGATTCCCTTGTTTCGCATAACATCAAATGAAGTTCATTGTTTTCAAACAATACCAGTAATTCACTGTTTGATATAAACTCCATTTTTTTTACAGCAACAGTTGGCAAACCGTCAATGGTAAGCAATTGAAAATCGTCGTTTAAAAAATACCCGATACCCCAATCTTTCGCCGCACAAAAAACGTTTTTGGCTCCGTCAACAGCAATGTTGAAATCCGTTTCCGACAAGGAGGGTTGATTTCTTCCTGAAAAATAAAAACGTCGGAAACTGTTTGTTTTTTTATCATACCGGTTTATCCCATGCATTGTTAAAACCCAAATATTACCGGTATTATCCTCTGCAATTTTAAGAATTACATGGTTGCTAATACTGTTTTCATTATTAGGTTCGGGCCTGAATATTTTGAAGTTGTTACCGTCATACCGGTTTAATCCATCCCAGGTTCCAATCCAAATCAGATTTTCTGAATCCTGAAAAATGGTATTAACAGAACTGTTTGAAAGTCCTTTGGTATTATCCAACTGTTCATTGGCAAATTTTATCTCATTTATTTCGGTAGGAATATTACTGTTTATAGCAGACCTTTCGCTTTTCTGAACGTTTTTCTTCGTCTCAAGAATGGCCTCCGGGTTGTTCTTTTCAACACATGATACAAGCACAAAATGAATAATAAATAAAAGCGAAATTGTATTTCTCAAAATATTGATAATTTAAAACCAATAAAGTAATTCTTTAAAATCGAAGGTGCAAGTTTATTAAAAATAACAGAATAAAACTATAACTGCAAAACAGAAACTGATTTTGATGTTCTTGCCTAAACAAGTCAATCCGGACATATTAATTGTGCCTGCTTACATGGTAATAAATCAATTAAATTAATAATAATTAAAGAATCAAGTTTAAAAATTTATACTTTTGCCACCATTAAATTTACGAAGTTCATTAAAAATGATTAGCAGAAGGATTATCCGTACGAAGGTGTTGCAAGTTTTATACGCCTACTACTCTTCAGAAGAGAGATCAATCAACAACACCGAAAAAGAACTCTTTTTCTGCATCCACAAATCGTACGACCTCTACCACTATTTGCTGGCTTTGGTTACCGAAATAGCCGATTATGCCGAAGGCCGGATCGAGCTCAAACAAAACAAACACCTGCCTACCCAGGAAGATTTAAATCCGAACACCAAATTTGTAAACAACCTGTTTATACAGCAGTTGCGAAAGAACCGCCAGTTAAATGCCTATTTAAACCAAACAAAGCTGAGCTGGGTGAACCACCGCGAATTAATTAAGGAGCTTTACCTTATTATGACTGAATCGGAAATGTACGGATCGTACATAAAAAACGAAACCCAATCGTATATTGAAGATCGGAAGTTTATTGAAAAACTGTTCAATAAAATATTCCTGGTATCGGAAGAATTATATGATGTTTTGGAAGAACAAAGCATTTACTGGAACGACGACATAGAATTTGTGATTGCAGTTATTATAAAAACCATAAAACGTTTTAACGAATCAAGCAATCCAGACCAAAAGTTAGTGCCTTTATACAAGGATGACGAAGATCGCGAATTTGCAAGGGATTTATTGCGGAAATCGATACTTAACCACGACGAGTTGCATGGCCTTATCAAAGTACATTCGAGCAACTGGGACGTTGATCGGATTGCATTTATGGATATTTTAATGATGCAACTGTCGATTACCGAGTTTCTGTATTTCCCGTCGATCCCTACAAAAGTTACAATGAATGAATATATCGAAATTTCGAAATTTTACAGCACCGAAAAAAGCCGGAATTTTATCAATGGGATTCTTGATAAAACACTGAAAGATTTGAAAAAAGAAGGAAAAATAAATAAAGCCGGCCGGGGTTTGGTTGGTGAATGACGAAGCGCGGTTTAATTCGGCAGGAATGTTTGGCAGGCAATTAAAAACAATAGAAATTCAATTGAATAGCAAAGAACCAAAACATTTAATTATTTTTGCCGAAGTTGAAAATGAACTAATTGAAATTAAAAATTAAAAATTATGATGAATATTATTTTAATGTCGCAGCCCCAGGGATCGGAAGCTAATCCGCTAATGAGCATGTTGCCGCTGTTATTAATCGTTGTGGTGTTTTATTTCTTTATGATCCGCCCGCAGATGAAACGCCAGAAAGAAACCCGCAAATTCCGCGAGAGCCTTGCCAAAGGCGACAAAGTAGTTACTACCGGTGGGATTTACGGTAAAATTGTGGAAGTAAAAGAAACCGTAATTATTCTCGAAATTGCAAAAGACGTAAACATTACCGTTGATAAAAATGGCATTATCAAGGATATGAGCGATGTTCAAACACGTTAAAAGCCCCTCCTAACCTCCCCGAAGGGGAGGAACAGAAAGAAGAATTAATTTGGTAACTGAAAACCAAAAATTCAATTAAACATTAAACCTGAAATGCATAATGTCGCCATCATGCACCACATAATCTTTTCCTTCGATGGCAATTTTTCCCGCATTGCGGCAGGCGTGTTCTGAGCCCAGAGAAACATATTCGTCGTATTTTATTACTTCGGCCCTGATAAATCCGCGCTCGAAATCGGAGTGAATAATTCCGGCGGCCTGCGGCGCTTTTGTTCCCTGGGTAAAAGTCCATGCACGCGATTCGTCGGGCCCGGTGGTAAAGTAGGTTTTCAGGTTGAGCAAATGATAAGCATGATGGATCAACTTATTTACCCCGGGTTCGTCTAATCCCAGCTCCTCAAGGAACATCTGTTTTTCTTCGTAAGTTTCCAACTCGGCAATATCGGCTTCGGTTGCGGCAGCAATTACAAGCAGTTCGGCATTTTCATCTTTGATGTTTTCTTTGATTGCCTCAACAAATTTATTCCCTGTTTTTGCCGATGCCTCATCAACATTGCAAACATACATTACAGGTTTATTGGTCAGCAAAAAAAACTCTTTTGCCAGTTTTGTGTCCTCTTCATCCAATTTTAAAGTTCTGGCCGACAATCCTTTTTCCAAAACTGCTTTATATTTAACGGCAATTTCGAACATTTTTTTTGTTTTATGATCGGCTCCACCATGCTTTACTTGTTTTTCCAGCTTATCAATCCTGTTTTCAATGGTCTCCAAATCTTTCAGTTGCAGCTCGATATCAAGCACTTCCTTGTCGCGTACAGGGTTTACCGAACCGTCAACGTGGATGATATTATCATTTTCAAAACAACGCAAAACGTGCAAAATAGCATCGGTTTCGCGAATGTTGCCCAAAAACTGGTTGCCCAAACCTTCGCCTTTGCTTGCGCCTTTTACCAAACCGGCAATATCAACAATTTCGATGGTGGTTGGGACAACTTTTTTTGGTTTGTCGATTTCGGTAAGTTTAATCAACCTTGGGTCGGGAACGGTTATTACACCAATATTGGGTTCGATTGTGCAAAACGGAAAATTTGCCGACTGTGCTTTTGCACTCGATAAACAGTTAAACAGTGTTGATTTACCTACATTCGGCAAACCAACTATACCACATTTTAAAGCCATTTCGCATTCTTAGATTTTGCGCAAAGGTAATTCTTTTTAAACTGATTTGTTTTGTATATTTCCATCAGATTAAACCTTTCGATTGATCCAATGTCATAGTGTAATTTTTTTTTTTTGATGGATAACAGCGACCTCGATTTGATTACCGATTTAAAGAATGAAAAAACAAGGGATCTTGCTTTTCATACATTGGTGAAAAGATACCAGGAGCGGCTGTACTGGCACATCAGAAAAATTGTGATGGACCACGACGATGCCGACGATGTTCTTCAGAATACCTTTATTAAAGTATGGCGGAGCATTGACAAATTCCGCGAAGAATCGACGCTTTACACATGGCTTTACCGGATTGCCACCAACGAATCGCTGACATTTATTAATTCGAACAAAAGGCGAAGCCTGGTCCCATTAAACGATACAAGCGAATTTTTAATGAACAATCTGGAGTCTGACGCTCATTTCGAAGGAGATGAAATTCAGAAGCGATTGCAGGAAGCAATATTAAAACTGCCCGAAAAACAGCGAATTGTTTTTAACCTGAAATATTACGAAGAGATGAAATACGAGGATATGTCGCACGTGCTTGATACATCGGTCGGGGCGCTGAAAGCGTCGTATCATCATGCCACAAAAAAAATAGAAGAATACCTGAAAAACAGGGATTAACCATTTGAAATTAAACCTTTTTAAAAAGAATAAGTCAAAACAACAAAATCATATCAGCGATGGATGAATTAAAAAAAATAGCGCCGGAATTATCGAAAATTAAAAAGGAAAACCCGTTTCGGGTCCCCGAAAATTATTTCGAAGATTTTTCTGCCCGGCTTCAAATTAAGCTGGAAGCGGAGAAGAAAGGTGTTTCTAAAAATCAAAGCAGGTTAATTCAATTTCTAAAACCCGCAATTGGTTTGGCAGCCGGTTTCGCGTTAATTTTTTCTCTGGCTTACTGGCCATTAAAAACATTTACACCGAATCAGCAGGCAAACAACATCAGTACACAAACCGATGAAAGCGAAATGTTTTTTGCAAGTTTGGTTGAAGGAATGGATGAAAATTCGTTTTATGCATTGCTCAACGAACCGGCAGCTGCAGTTCAGTTTAGCGATGAAGAGCTGGCAAACTATGTAAACACCAACAGCTCTGAATACGAAATTTATTCGGTAACCACCGGTAATTAATTCAGACCTGTTAAAATTTGAATCGTTAAAAGAAAAATAACCATGAAAAGAGAATTATTTATTGTACTGACAGGCTTTTTGCTTTTTATAATCGGCCCGGCATACAGTCAGTACCAGTCGCACGAAGCCCGATGGGAAAAAATGAAAGCTGAAAAGGTGGCGTTTCTCACCACTCAACTGGCACTCAGTCCGGCCGAGGCCGAAAAATTCTGGCCTATTTACAATGAAATGGAGAAACAACGCTGGGATGCGCAAAAGGCACGCCGCGAACTTGAAAACAAGGTCAGCGAAGCCGAAGAATCTCTTTCAGAGAATGAGGTAATTAAACTTACCCGCGACTTTGCCGGCAGCATGGCCAAAGAGGGCGCACTCCTTTCGGGGTACAACGAAAAATTACTAAAGGTACTGCCCGCAAAAAAGGTACTGAAATTATATAAAGCTGAAAATGAGTTCAGGATGAATATGATTAGAAAGTACCGCGATGGAAATAAGGGGGACAAAGGCGAGAAAGGGCCGAAATAAAGATTTCCGGAAATGATAATCATAAAAAAAGACAAGCAAAACTTGTCTTTTTTTATGTCTGTTTTTTTCGATTTTTATATCCCTTTAAACCAGTCCTGAAAATACTTTCCAACAATTGGTGTTTCTTTCATTTCTCCGTTTACAGCGCCAATAAGGCTTAAAATCCAGAATACAAGTACTATTATCCAGCCTATAATATTTATGACAGGTATAAATGTTATTACCAATCCAAACAAATACAGACCAAGCAGTTGCCTGATATAGAAACTGGCAATTTCATCTTTTTGGCTTGAATTAATTACCAGGGCAATAATCCATCCAATGTAAGTAATGTGTGCAACAATTGCTTTTGTTTTTCCATCCATAATTTTATAATTTTTAGTTTATTAAAAGTATATAAATAATCCGGCTTTTAACAAAATCAATTCTAAATTTTCATTTTTCCAGTGGCTCCATCCTGAATTTTTCAATTTCTGCCATTTGATGTTCTTTTTTAAAAATGGCTTCCATTTTTTGAACGATTTCAGGATTTTGGTCAGAAACATCATTCAATTCCTGG
>CAMTWS010000134.1:0-37569 GCA_947085485.1 uncultured Prolixibacteraceae bacterium | reverse complement strand
GCTTACTCCGAAAAGTCGGAAATTCAATAATTTTCATCTGTTTGACCCCTAACCCCAAAGGGGAACATCTGAAAATCATTGAATTAGGAAGTCCCCCCTTTGGGGGTTAGGGGGTCAAAGGACTTTTCGGAGCAGACTCATTGTTGGAATGTTATCATCATTCTCCTTGTTATCGAGGTTAAAAACCACGACAACCTGAGAACTGCGACACTCCGATAACTTTTTCTACTATTATTTTGAAAAGGGAATTTGGGAAATATTTACTGTATCATAGTTCTCATTGTTTTCGTTGCTGAAGAACGACAAGAACCTGACAACCTGAAACCCTGACAACAATGAGAACCTTCTTTCTACAACCACTCCTCTGCTATTACTTCTCCCCTGATACTTACCACAACCTCTTTTACCGGTACTTTGCGCGAAGCTGTTTGTGTTGCAAGTTGCACCATTTGCGACAATCCGCCGCAGCAAGGAACTTCCATAATAACCGTTGTAATTGTATTTACCCTTGCCTCATCGATCAGCCGGGTTAATTTCTGAATATAAATATCTTTCCCCTGGTCGAGTTTTGGGCAGGCAATCACCAATTTTCGCCCTTTGATAAAATCGTTGTGAAAATTCCCGTAGGAAAATGCAGCGCAGTCGGCGGCCACCAAAAGGTCGGCACCATTAAAATAGGAAGCAGCCGGATTGATTAAATGCATTTGTACCGGCCACTGTGTTAATTCCGACGGAACTTCGCCAACCGGAGCTGCCATTTTCATTCCCGCAACATTGAACGACTGTGGGGCAGAACCTGCACACCCGCAACCGGGTCCTTCATTTTCGTGCTTATGTTCCTTTTCGCCATGCAGTAATTCGTGTACTTCGCTGATTTTAAATGGCATTTCGTCGCGGTTTGCTTTAATATAAGTGAGCGCTTCATTTAAAAAACCGGTTTCGCCATGTTCCTGCAAATGTTTCAGATGCGCGAAAACAGTGGCCTTCCCGCTTTTTATCATCTGGCTAATTACAACCACTTCGTCGTATTCATCGGCCTCGCGTTTTTCAATGGTAATTGCGCCTTCCGGGCAATGGCCCAGGCAAGCCCCCAATCCATCACACATCAGTTCGCTGATTAACCTTGCCTTCCCGTCGATTATCTGCAATGCACCTTCGTGGCAGTTCGGAACACAGTCGCCACAACCATTACACAGTTCCTCGTCTATTTTTACAATTTCGCGTATCATAATTTTTTCGTTTTACAAAACAATAGTAAGGGTTGAACGTTTCGAAATATGTATCAATTGTTACAAAACAGCAAATATGATGAACTACCAGCTTTTAACGCAGTGCCCTATTTTTCGGGGAATAACAGAAAAAGAGGCTGAAAACCTGTTAAACAAGATTCATTTTCAGATTAAAAGCTACTCGAAAGATGAAGTTGTAGTGGTTGCAGGAGAGCCTGTTTTAAATCTGCACATTATTGTTTCGGGAAGTGTGCGGGGCGAAATGATCGACTTCTCGGGGAAAACCATAAAAATTGAAGACATTGAAGCCCCGAAACCGCTGGCCACCGCATTTTTATTCGGACAGGAGAACAAATTCCCGGTAACGGTAACCGCAAATAACGATGTAAAAATTCTCGGCATGCCCGTTTCTGAATTTTTAAAACTGCTGCAACTGAATACCCGGATTTTAAAAAATTACCTGACCAGCATTTCGTCGCGGGCACAGTTTCTGTCGCAAAAGCTTCATTTCTTGAGCTTTAAAACCATTAAGGGAAAAGTTGCCCATTTTCTGCTAAATCAAGCCGGAGACACGTTTCACTCGGTGGAATTAAAGAATACACAACAGCAGTTGGCCGATTTGTTTGGGGTAACCCGCCCATCGCTGGCCCGCGTTTTTGGCGAAATGCAAAAGGAGGGGTTAATCAGGATTACAAATAAAACAGTTACCCTGCTCGATAAAAAATCGTTAACCGAATTGATGAACAATGTATAAAAACCAGGAACTCATTTATTATAAAATTTTTTTAGGGTATGAAAATGTAGTTGCCTTTACCAGCACCAAACAAACATTCGATACACACAATCCAAGATTTACGGGCGATTCGAAAGATATTTTTGAAAACAACCGCGAAATGCTGGCTTCAAAACTGATGATAAAACCCGACCAGCTTGTTTTTCCGAGGCAAACACACACCAATAGTGTAGCCGAAATTTTGGATATCCCTGAAAATGAAATCAAAGAGACCGATGCTTTGGTGACCAGCCAAACAGGGATTTGTCTTTGTGTGCAAACCGCCGATTGTGTGCCCATTTTGCTTTTCGACCCGGTAAACAGTGTAATTGCAGCAATTCATGCAGGCTGGCGCGGAACCGTAAAAAAGATAGTTGAAATTGCCGTCCAGAAAATGGTTTTGAAATACAATTCATTGCCCGAAAATATTGTTGCAGCCATTGGCCCGTCAATTAGCGCCGATATTTACGAAATTGGCAACGAAGTAGTTGAGGAAGTAAAAAAATCCATTCCAAATGCCGGAATTTTGCTGCACAAAAATAGTTCGGGAAAATATCATGTCAACCTTTGGGAAGCCAACCGGCAAATATTGCTCGAAAATGGCCTTCACGAAGAGAATATTGAAATTTTAGGTGAATGTTCTTTTACCGAATCAAATAAATATTTCTCGGCGCGGAAAGAGGGTGTCGCAACCGGGAGAATGGTATCGGGGATTATGATTTTGAGGTAAACTCATTCCACAAAAACAGCATCAACTGCTAAAAAAACCTTAAAAAACAATTCTGTTCATCCAATTTGGGGCAAAACAATTATCTTCGCCACTATTAAATTTTCAGAAACTTTTTGAATTTCCGGGAAATCAACTACAAATGAAGAAATATACACTGTACAACAATGTTTTTGGCTGGGCAACTTTTATCATTTCAGCCGTTGTTTATTTGCTGACTATCGAGCCAACCACCAGCTTTTGGGATTGTGGCGAATTTATTACCACAGCGTTTAAACTTCAGGTTGGCCATCCTCCGGGAGCCCCGATTTTTATGATTATGGGCCGGGTTTTTACCCTTTTTGGCGGACCTGCCGATGCAGCCATACTTGTAAACGCCATTTCGGCCCTTGCAAGCGCCTTTACCATTATGTTTTTGTTTTGGACCATTACCCACCTTGCCAGAAAATTGGTTTCAAACGGTGAAAATATTTCGATGGGACAAACCATCGCCATCATTTCGAGTGGGGTTGTTGGTTCATTAGCTTACGCATTTTCCGATACATTCTGGTTTTCGGCTGTCGAAGGCGAAGTTTATGCTACATCATCGCTGATGACTGCCGTGGTTTTCTGGGCAATCCTGAAATGGGAAAATGTTGCCAACGAACCAAATGCCAATCGCTGGCTGATTTTTATTGCCTACATCATTGGGCTATCAATTGGGGTACACTTGTTGAATTTACTGGCAATTCCGGCAATTGTATTTGTTTATTACTTCAAAAAATACGATGTAACCCGCAAAGGGATTATTATTGCCTTAGCCACATCTGTAGTTTTACTGGCTTTTGTTATGTACGGAATTATTCCCGGCGTAGTAACCATTGGGTCGTGGTTCGAATTGCTGTTTGTAAATACATTCGGGCTACCTTTACACTCAGGCCTTTTATTCTATATGGCAGTAATAATTGCTGCCGTAGCTTATGGAATCTGGTACACTGCAAAAAAACAGATGGTAATTTGGAATACCATTATTCTTGGCGTTACAGTAATTTTAATCGGGTATTCGTCGTTTGCACTTATCATTATTCGTTCGGCTGCGCAACCTCCAATGGATCAGAACAGTCCTGACAATGCTTTCTCGTTGTTAAGCTACCTTAACCGCGAACAATACGGCGATCGGCCACTATTATACGGGCAATTTTACAATTCACCCCTCAATCCCCAAAACCGCTATCTTCAGGGAAAACCAGTTTACACGCCCATTAAAAACAAATACGTTATAACCAACCACCGGGTAATCCCAAATTACGATGAAAAATTCAAAATGCTTTTTCCGCGTATGTGGAGCACAATGGAATTATCACATGCCGATGATTATATGGAGTGGGGGAAAGTAAAAGGTACACGTATTCAGCATAAAAACGAACAGGGCGAAAACGAGGTTATTGTAAAACCAACTTTTGCAGAAAATATGCGGTTTTTTTTCAGGTATCATGTAAACCACATGTACTTGCGCTATTTTATGTGGAATTTTGTTGGGCGGCAGAACGACATTCAAAGCCACGGAAGCGTTATTCATGGCAATTGGATAAGCGGGATTAAATTTATCGATAATTCGCTCCTGGGCGATCAGGATAATCTTCCGGCAAGCCTGGCCAATAACAAAGCGAAAAACACATACTATTTCCTGCCTTTTTTACTTGGGTTGCTTGGCATATTTTTTCAGTACAGCAAAGGAGCAGAAGGAAAAAAAGGGGTTTGGGTGGTTTTCCTCCTGTTTTTTATGACAGGTTTGGCCATTGTAATTTACCTGAACCAATATCCGCATCAGCCGCGCGAAAGGGATTACGCTTATGCTGGTTCGTTTTATGCTTTTGCCATTTGGATTGGGCTGGGTGTAATGGCCATTGCTGAAGGCTTGAAAAGATTTCTGCCGGAGACCGTTTCTGCCGGAATTGCAGGGGCGCTTACTCTTGTTCTTGTTCCCGGTATTTTAGCTGCCGAAAACTGGGACGACCACGACCGCTCAGGCCGTTACACAGCCCGCGATTTTGGGGCCAACTACCTTGAGACATGCCAGCCAAACAGTATTATTTTTACCAACGGCGACAACGATACATTCCCTTTGTGGTACAACCAGGAAGTTGAAGGGGTTCGCACCGATGTTCGTGTTTGTAACCTGAGTTATCTGCAAACCGACTGGTACATCAATCAAATGCGCCGCCAGGCTTATCAATCGGCGCCATTGCCATTTTCAATTTCATCGGAAAAATACATACAAGGTACCCGCGATGTGGTTTATTTGATGAATGACTCGCGAATTTCCCGCCATACAATCGGACTAAAAGAAGCGATAGATTTTATTGCCGACGATAATCCTGCAACAAAATTAAAGCAAGCCGATAATGCTGCTTATATTCCTAAAAAAGTTTTAAGCTTCAAAGTTGATAAAGACGCAGTTATCAGAAATAAAGTGGTACGCCCCGAAGATTATGATAAAATAGTTGATACCATTACCATCGATTTATCTGACAGGAATTATATTTCGAAAGACGAAATGATGATTTTGGATTTGCTGGCAACCAACAATTGGGAACGCCCCATTTACTGGGCAATAACAGTTGGCCGCAATAAATACATGAACCTTGAGAATTATTTCCAGGTGGAAGGGTTTGCCTACCGGCTGGTACCGTTAAAAAGCGTCAGCCAGCCCGACCGTTTACAGTTTGGTTCTGTTGCATCGGATATTATGTATGATAACATTATGAACAAATTCAAATGGGGCGGGATGAACAATCCAAAAGTGTATCTCGATGAAAACAACATGCGGATGATGACCAACGTAACCAACAGTTTTAATCGTTTGGCAAGTACATTGATCGATGAAGGAAAAATCGATTCGGCCATTACGGTTATCGACCGTTGTTTCGAACTGGTACCAATGAGTATTGCCCCTCCGGGATATTTTACAATTGAACTGGCAAACAACTATTTTAAGGCCGGTGCAAATGAAAAAGGGAAACAGGTTTTGGAGCAGGCTTTCGAATCATTTAACGATGATTTAAGTTATTATTTCTCGTTGGATCGGAAATTTATTCAAAGTAAAAGTGTAAACGAAGAGATACAACGCACAATTTTCTTCCTTCAAATTGTTGAACGATCGGCAAAAGCTAATAACCAAACCGAATTTGCCAAAAAGGTAGGAGATACAATGCAAACCTATTTTACAAAATTCAACTCATTTTAAAACCTATTGAAGGATTCAAAAAAATGAATATTCTGATAATTGGTTCAGGAGGCAGGGAACATGCATTTGGCTGGAAACTAAAGCAAAGCAGGAAAGTTAAAAACCTGTTTTTTGCCCCGGGAAATGCGGGCACGTCGCAAATTGGTACCAACCTCCAGGCAGGTGTCGGCGATTTTCAGAAAATTAAAACTCTGGCGCTTCAAAACAATATCAGTCTAATGTTAATTGGCCCTGAAGTGCCACTGGTAGAAGGGCTGCACGATTTTTTTGCCAACGACCCCGAATTAAAACATATACTGGTAGTTGGCCCTAAAAAAGAAGGGGCGCAACTTGAAGGAAGTAAAGATTTTGCCAAAGATTTTATGATGCGCCATAACATTCCCACCGCAAAATATTTAACCGTTACCAACCAAAACCTTGACGAAGGATTTGCATTTTTACAAACCCTGAAAGCGCCTTATGTTTTAAAAGCCGACGGACTGGCTGCCGGCAAAGGAGTGTTGATTATCGATTCGCCCGAAGAAACAAAAAATTCGCTGAAGGTAATGCTGGCAGGGCAATTTGGCGATGCCAGCCGAAAAGTGGTGATCGAAGAATTTTTAAGCGGCATTGAAGTTTCGGTTTTTGCAATTACCGATGGCAAAAGCTACAAAATACTTCCCGAAGCAAAAGATTACAAGCGCATTGGCGAGGGTGATACCGGCCTGAATACCGGCGGAATGGGAGCAATTTCGCCCGTACCGTTTGCCGATTCAGTTTTTATGGAAAAGGTGGAACAACAAATCATCAGGCCCACAATTTCTGGACTTCAAAAAGAAAATATCGAATACAACGGGTTCATTTTTTTTGGGTTGATTAGCGTTGACAGCAACCCGTATGTAATTGAGTACAATGTAAGAATGGGAGACCCCGAAACAGAAGCGGTGATGTTGCGCATTAAATCGGATTTTGTTGATTTACTTGAAGGCGCTGCCACCGGAACGCTGGAAAATAAATCGGTAGAAATCGATGAACGGTCAGCGGTGGCGGTAATGTTGGTTGCAGGCGGGTACCCGGGAAACTACGAAAATGGGAAAGTGATAACCGGTATTGAAAACGTGGAAAACAGCATTGTTTTTCATGCCGGGACAAAAACCGATAATAACAATATTGTTACTGCCGGCGGGCGCGTTATCGCCATCAGCTCTTACGGAACAGACATGAAAAATGCGCTGGAAACTTCGTACAAAAACGCAAAAATCATTCAGTTCGATAAAAAATACTACCGGAAAGATTTAGCATTCGACTTGTAAACCATGATTTTACGAATATTAAAATCAGGCGGGCCCCTTAACTATTCCCTTTTCCTGATTATCGGGGTTTTATTCTGGATAAGTAGTTTGCAGTTCCCTTATTCGTATGCATTTTTCGATGGCGAAAACAACAGTATTTTATATGCCCCGGTTAATAAAATTACTGCCGGATCCCCTTTCATACAGGTTTTACTTTCGTTAATAATTGTGTTCTTCCTCGCTTTTTTAATTCAACAAATCAACAGCCGTTATGCACTTATTACGGCACGGACAAAATTGCCAATTGCCCTTTACATCATTATTATTGGTGGTTTTACAACTATGCACACTTTGCACCCTGTTTTTGTTGGGGCCATTTTTTTGCTGGTTGGCATCCATAGTTTGTTTTCGGTTTTCAACATTTCAAATCCTGAGACCGATATTTTTAATGCCGGTCTTTTTTTATCTATTGGTACCCTTTTTTACTTCAACCTGATAGCGCTTCTGCCGGCTTTTTTAATCGCTGTTTCAATATTGCGTCGCGAAAGAAAATGGCGCGAATTTCTAATACTAATCATTGGTTTTATTATACCTGTTTTATTTGCCCTGAGTTATGCTTTTTTCACCGACCAGTTAAACGAAGTCTTTCTTACTTTCCTGAAAAATATAAATACCCCTGTAAACCATTTTAAAACCAACCATCCGTTGCAGGGATTTCTGGCTTTGCTGGGTTTTCTGACCATTATTGGCAGCTTAAAAATGATGCAGCAATACGATTCGAAAAAGGTGAGCGCCCGGAAATATTATTTGATTTTATTTTACATTTTTGTTTTTTCAATGCTGAGTTTTATTTTTATTCCTGCCACATCGCAGGAGATGCTTGTTATTGCGGTACTCCCGGTAACTTTTTTAATATCAAACCTCTTTGTCTCCATTGAATCAGTTTTCTGGAGAGAACTGCTTTTCACATTTCTTTTAGGAACTGCCATTTTTATGCAATTTGCCGATAAATTGATTTTTTAATGGATAATCGCACTCCCAATATTTCAAACAATTCGATAATTTTACTGAAAATAATTTAAACGGTATCAATGGCGCTAATTCTGAATATCGAAACATCAACCGAAGTTTGTTCGGTATCGCTTGCCGAAAACGGAAAACTTTTGTTTAAAAAGGAGAGTATTGAAGGGATGAACCATTCGCGGTTATTAACCGTTTTCATTGAAGAACTATTTGCCGGGAACAACATTCAAATTAATAAAATTGACGCGGTAGCAGTAAGCAAAGGTCCGGGATCGTACACAGGTTTGCGAATAGGGGTGTCGGTTGCGAAAGGACTGTGTTATGGGTTAAATATCCCGTTAATTTCGGTTAATTCGCTTGAAATTTTAGGGATTTTTACAGCCCGGAATTATGCTAAAACCAATTTGCCGAACGATGGATTTCCCGTACTTTTTTGCCCCCTGATTGATGCGCGCCGAATGGAAGTTTACACGGCTTTGTATAATTTACAGGGAGAAGAGATACGGCCTGTTTCTGCCGAAATTATCGATGAACATTGCCTTTCAGATTTGTTCGGAACCCATAAAATACTGTTTTTCGGGAATGGCGCCGAAAAGTGCAAACCCATTATTAAACATCGGAACGCACTGTTCGAAGGACCGCTAACAACTTCGGCAGAATTTATGCAAAACATTGCCGAAGAAAAATTCAGTAAAAAGGAGTTCGAAGATGTTGCCTACTTTGAGCCATTTTACCTGAAAAATTTCGTTGCAACTATTCCGCGAAACAAGTTCTTTTAGTTGCAAAATCGGGTTTACTGAACCAATTACAAAAATGAATGGCTAAATATTTCAGTAAATAAATTGCAGAAAAACCCGAGTTATAACTGTTTTATTTATTTTTGCGCCTTAAATAACAAGAAAAGAAAATTTCATGGCTTCAACATCAGATTTCAGAAACGGATTGTGTTTTATGTTTAAAGGGGAAATCCACACAATCGTAAGTTTCCTGCATGTAAAACCCGGCAAAGGCCCGGCTTTTGTGCGGACAAAACTCAGGAATATCAAAACAGGCAGGGTTATCGAAAATACTTTTAACTCGGGAGTTAAAGTTGAAGATGTTCGCGTTGAACGTCGGCAGTATCAGTACCTTTATAAAGACGAAGCGGGTTTAAACGTAATGAATACCCAAACTTTCGAACAGATTTCGCTACCGGATTCGATGATAGAAAATACCGACTTAATGAAAGAAGGCCAAATCATCGAAATTCAATTCCATGCCGACGAAGATATCCCGTTAACTGCAGAAATGCCGGCAGTTGTTGAACTTGTTGTTACATCGACAATTGAAGGTGAAAAAGGAAATACTGCCAGTTCGAATGCACTGAAACCCGCAACCCTTGAAACGGGGGCTGAAATTATGGTGCCAATGTTTATCAACGAAGGCGATATTCTTAGGGTGAGCACCATCGACAGGTCGTACAACGAGCGGGTAAGACAATAGAAAAATATTTTTATATCAATCCGGGCTGTTTTCAGTCCGGATTTTTTGTGCCTGAATTTGATTTCGTGAATAAATATCAATTGCAACTATCATTGCAGTAAACCCCCAGAACGGAACTGAAAGCTTGTCGGTATCGAGAAAATTATTTAAAAATCCATGTACATAATAGGTAACCAATCCCACCAGCGCAGCCAGAACAAACGATTTTAAGCGCTTGTCGGTTAATCTCATGAAAGTATGAACCGATGTATAAATTACAACTCCGATTATCAGTAAAAAAGTAAGCATTCCTAAAACTCCCGACTCCGATAAAGAACCGAGATATTCGCTGTGGGCATTTCCACCATCGCCCGAATTGGTGCTGATAATGGTCCTGTTTTCATTCAACTGGTAGGGGGCATATTTAAACATATATGTTCCGGGACCAAAACCAAAAACAGGCTTTTCTTTAAACATCTGAACTGCACAACTCCAGCGGTTGATCCGTTCCAGGTTGGAAGCATCGCTCGTAATATTGGCCATTGAAGAAATGTGTGTTTTAAAATTGGCTGATGATTGTTCCGAATTCTGCTCCAGTCTCATAAATATCTGCTCCTGAAACATCAGAAATAAAACAATTACAGAAACTGATGTAACAAAGAGTGGTTTAAACCTGATTTTCAGCTTTATAACTCCATACACCATACCTGCAACGATAAAACTTAGCCAGGCAGCCCGTGTGTACGAAAGAACGAAACCCATTAAAAGAATTCCCAAAACAATAATCGAAATAATTTTTACTTTCCGGGCAACAAAACCGCCAAACGAAAACATCATCAGAAATGGCAGGTACATTGCAAGTGCAGCTCCGTATGAAGTATGATCTTTATAAAAAGGCCATGATACAAAATTGGCAACTTCCTTATTCCATAAACCATATCCGAGATGACGGTTTATGGTATAAAAAATTACGATTACCAATGAAATTACATACAGCCATATATATTTTTCGAGGTTTTTACCTTCTGAAAACAGTTTAGCAGTTAAAAAATAAAGGGCAGCAACAAACCAAATGCGCGATAACAAAAACTTGAATGAAACAACCGGCATTGTGCTGGTTAATGCAGTTAAAAAAATCCAGAGCAAATTAATGTAAATGGCCAGCGAAACAGGGTGAGCCAGAATTTGCCTGTCAAATCCTCTGTCATAAATCAGTTTCAAAATAAAAACAATTAATAAGCCGAATAAAAGCGGCTCGGTAGGCAAATACATATCGAACCCGAATCCGGGCATTATTTCGGAAAGCGGGACTGAAAGCGGAACAAAAAGAACAGCGAGGTAAATAATTTTATCGAACGAAAATATAACAACCAGCAGAATTGCAAGAATTACAGGTAACGCATTTACAATTATCGAATCTCTTTTCGCCATGAAAAACAGGTTCAATAAAATAAAACTTATTGAAATGAGATAAAACAGGGATAATTTTATGGCAGCTTTTTGAAACACCGGTTTTAGTTATTCATCTTTTCGGTAATCGAGTACCAGAAATACCAACAATGCCAGAAATACAGCCGAGATTGCTGAAAACGCAACAATTATCCAACGCACCGGAAATGATTTGTCATCGGCTGCAAATGGATACTCAACAATATGGCTGTAGGTTATCGTTTTTTCGTATTCGTTCAGGTTTAATTCGTAAATGGCTTTAATCTTAACGATTTCCTGGAGAACAGTTTCGAAACTAACCTCAATTGAACGCGCTTCTGCACCTTTTTTGAGCAAGTTTCCAAAAATTTCTTTAATCCGGTTTATATCTGAAGAATTACCACCTCCTTCAACAAGCGCTTTCACATAGCCACGAGTAATTTCGGGTGCTTGGCTGGCAACATCAACTAACCCTGTTTCAGTCCGAATCTGGGTTAATCTTTTAATCAAAGAATCTGCTTCAGCATACTTTTGCTGCAGTTGTTTTTGCGAGATCCCTACCAATTCCCAGTTCTTTGCCCGGTACATGTCGCCCACGGTTTGATTGTAGAAATGGATTATTGAATCGCACATGTCGCTTGCCAGTTGCGGATTGTAGGCCATAACCTTTATTTCAACCGTTTCGTTCTGGGTTTTCGAGGTTTTAACATTTTCGTTGTAGATGTCGAAAATATAGGTCAGGTAATGTGGATCGTCTTTGCTGATTTTGAAAATATCTTTCGATTCAAAAGCTTTAAACATTTTGAATTTGACCACATTCGAATTTAAAATTTCCAGCATCTGCTCTGTTTTCGACTCTTCGCTCATCTCCCCCAGGTTAGTGGGATAAATACGGGCAGTTGATTTGTATTTTGGTTTTATGAAAGTTGGCCCTGAGAATATTGCCCCTAAAATAATAGCTATTATGCCAACAATTATAAAATGAAATTTGCGTTTCCAAATCAAATTAAGGATTCGCTGGTTGTCAAAAAAATTATTCATACAATGTATTGCTTACTTTTAAACTACTGCTTTATTTCAACGAAATAAAAAAGTTTTTAGTATCTCTTGTAAAAACCGATTGTAAAAATTACCCCACAATTATTAACGAGTAATTCTTCTTCCCTTTTTGGGCCAGTATATATTTATTGCTGATTAAAAAAGAGCTGTCGATTAGCAAATCGGGGTTCGATACTTTTTCTTTATTAATACTCAGGCCATTCCCCTGGATGGTTCTCCGCAATTCGCCTTTCGATTCAAAAACGCCTGTTTTCACGGCAAGTAAGTCAACCACATTAATTCCGCGTTCAATTTCTGTTTTCGGAACCGTAAATTGGGGCACACCTTCGAAAACCGCCAGGAACGTATTTTCGCCGAG
The DNA here is from genome assembly GCA_947085485.1 of uncultured Prolixibacteraceae bacterium. Lineage (GTDB taxonomy): Bacteria > Bacteroidota > Bacteroidia > Bacteroidales > Prolixibacteraceae > Draconibacterium. The sequence goes on along the minus strand of CAMTWS010000134.1, from coordinate 25,015 downwards.
ACTTTTGAGTTCATCGGCGGTGCCTTTCCCGAAAAGAATTTCGGAAGCAGAAACAGCCATTTCGTAGTCTTTTTCTGAATGTACCATTATTGTAATTTCTTCGGCTAATTTTTTCTGAAGGAACCTTACATGCGGAGCTTCCTTGTGCTGTTCTATTAAAGCAGCTATTTCATCATTTGGTAAAAGCGTAAATATTTTGATATAACGTTCGGCATCTTCATCGGAAGTATTTAACCAGAACTGGTAAAATTTGTATGGCGAAGTCCGATCAGGGTCGAGCCAAACATTTCCATCTTCTGTTTTTCCGAATTTTGTGCCATCAGCTTTCTTAATTAACGGACAGGTCAGCGCGAAAGCTTCGCCCCCTGTTTTTCTGCGGATTAATTCGGTGCCGGTGGTAATGTTTCCCCACTGGTCGGAACCTCCCATTTGAAGTTTGCAGTTTTTTGTTTCGTATAAATGAAGAAAATCGGCCCCCTGCACCAACTGGTATGTAAATTCGGTAAACGACATTCCGGCAGCGCCACTTTCAGGGTCGAGCCGCTTTTTTACCGAATCTTTGGCCATCATATAATTTACGGTGATATGCTTTCCGATGTCGCGAATAAACTCGAGGAAACCGAATTTAATCATCCAGTCGTAATTGTTAACCATTTCTGCCGCATTGGGCGCATCTGATTCAAAATCGAGAAATTTGGCCAGTTGCTTTTTCAGGCATTCCTGATTATGTCGCAAAGTAGCTTCATCGAGCAGGTTTCGCTCCTGCGACTTTCCCGATGGATCGCCAATCATTCCGGTAGCGCCGCCAACCAGGGCAATGGGTTTGTGCCCCGAAACCTGAAAGTGTTTCAGCATCATTACGCTTACCAAATGGCCAATGTGCAATGAATCAGCCGTTGGATCGATACCTACATAAGCGGTTGTCATCTCTTTTTTCAGGAGCTCTTCCAATCCGGGCATCATATCGTGTATCATGCCCCTCCAGTTAAGTTCTTCAACAAAACCCATAAAAACCTATTTTTAAAAATTTGCGCAAAGATATAAAATGATGATAGTTATTCGGTAACCGGAATAAAAAGAAAGTCAAACCACTTTTATATCATTCCTCTTACCAGGTTTTTGGCTGTCGTTCCAGATATCGATAAACGGAAATATGGAAGGCGCTATATTGCGGATTGGTTCGTACATTCTCGATTTGGCTTTGGTTTCTTCGGGAATAATTTGCACATCGTTATCTATTTTATCAAAGACCATTAGCACAATGCTTAAAAACAGTATTGAACGAACAAGACCAAAAATCATTCCTCCCAGTTTATTTGTAATACCCAATATTCCCGAATCGAACATATTATTTACCACATTACCAACAATATGCACCAGGATTACAATTACAATAAACGTAACACCAAACGAAATAAGGTTCAGGTAACCCGTTTTTAAACCGAAATATTTAATCAGTAAATCGGTGGTAATACCGGAAAAATGAATTGCTCCCCAAATACCCAGGATTAACGCAGCCAACGATGCCAGTTCGGTTATTAAACCATTTTTAAAGCCACCAATTGCCGAAAAGACAAGAATCAATCCGAGAATAATATCGATGTAGTTCATGTTATTTTTTGGTTTTAAAAATAATTTAAGTACCGACAATTTTGAAAATTACAATTTTGAATGAGCATGTTTTTCCACTTCAGAAAAAACCCTGAAAATGTTTCCGCCCCATACTTTTCGAATCTCGTCTTCGGTGTAACCGCGTTTAACCATTTCGGCGGTAATATTAGGGAATTCGCTTACATCAGCGCAACCGTCAACGCCGCCCCCGCCATCGAAATCGCTGCCAATGCCAACATAATCAATCCCAACGAGATTTTTCACATAATCAATGTGGTCAACGCAATCGGCTACGGTTGGCAATGCTCTGGGGTACTTTTCGCCAAGGCTGCGCCATTGGTTGCGTAGGTCTTTCTTTTCTTCATCGGTCATCGATTCGTACTTTGTATCATAAATGTGGTTCAGTTCATTCTCTTTTTGGAAGCGGGCCGATGTTGTATCCGGATTTTTTATGTAAACATCGAGCAGGCAAATCTGAATTACCCCGCCATTTTTTGCCAGGGTTTTAATCATATCATCTGTCATATTCCGCTTGTGGCCTGCAATGGCACGCACGCTTGAATGTGAGGCAATTACCGGCGCTTTGCTCAGTTTTATCACATCGTAAAATGATTTGTCGGAAATGTGTGAAACATCAACCATCAACCCGTATTTATTCATTTCTTTTACAACCTTTTTGCCAAATTTGCTCAGTCCGTTGTGTTCAGCGCCTTTTTTGTCAGTCGATGAGTCGCATATATCATTATTTAATGAGTGGCAAAGTGTAATATAACGCACTCCTCGATCGTAAAACTCCTTCACCCTTTTAATATCGGGCCCTATCGGGAATCCGTTTTCCATTCCGATATAAATAGCCCGTTTCCCCAGTTTCTCCAGGCGTATTGCATCGGCCGGGGTTAGTGCCACTTCGGCCATTTCGCTGTATTTATTACATGCACTGTAGGTTGCATCAATCATTTGGTTTGCCATTCGATATGCCATTTCGGTATTTTCAGCGTTCCGCTCTTTTTGCCCGGTAAAAGCTGCAAAAAATATGGCATCCAAACCGCCTTCTTTCATTCTCGGAAAATCGACCCGGCTTTGCGGTGGACTATTTTTCACACCCACATCGAAATTATCGTCCAACATTGCCATTGGTGTATCGCAATGGGTATCAACGGTTAATATTCTGTTATGGATTTCCGTTACACGTTTGTCAGGAGTTTGGCCAAAAACCAGGGTAGAAATGGCTATCCCAACAACCGGTAAAAATTTTTGAATCAACTTAATCATTTCTGTTTTTTAAGATGTACTATCTGCCGGGTTCATTTAAAACATTTGTTCTTCGTTTCAGATATTTAAGGACCAGGTACATAACTCCGGTAACAATGCAGCAAACAATCAAAACATAATTATAATTGGTTTCGCCCTGAATGATTTCACCTGTAATGTCAAAAGCAGCAAAAATCATGAAAATCGCTGCAAGTCCGTTTTTTTCCTTTTTTAGTACTTTTTTCCAACTGAAAGGTAATCCTGGTTTTTTGAAATTTTTAAAACCCGGAATAAATGCAGGTACTTTTTTAGCCCAATTGATATAAATATCGCCAAAACTTCTTCTCAGAAATTGTTCCTCGGCAAACATTATCCTTTCATAATAAATCCAGTAAAAGAAACAAAAAGAAACAACGAACCATAAATTTCCGGTTAATAATGCCGGGCCGGCCCACATAAAAAAGTTGCCCAGATACAACGGGTGCCTTACAATGCTGTATATCCCGGTTGTATTTAATGTGTCGGCAATTTGTTCTGCAGTGTTTCTTCCCGAAGTGTTTACCGGCGTATGTCCAACGGTATAAACACGAATACCCAACCCGATTAAACTTGCTACCAGGCAAAACATCTCATAATAAATTTCCAGGTATGATTCCTGTATAAAATAAGTTTCGGGATTGATTTCTTTTCGTACCAGCAATACAGCTCCAATAACTAATATAATCAAGGGAATAGCGCCCCTGTATCTGAAAAGCCAAATTCCCTGTTTTTCCATTTCTTCCTGCAAAGCCATAAATAATTGATAAAATGTTAATGGTTAAAAATAACTTTTGTGTAAAGTAATATAAAAAAATCCGCCTCGGCAATTAACCTTTTTTTAGCTTGGCAAAACTAAACTTGTAAAGCGCCGAAAATCTGAATGTTTGATAATGATAATCCCGAAACCCTGCTTGATACTCCCACTTCCAATCTACCCGTTTCCCTGCGATTGTAAAATTCGTCCGGTAAATCAGAGGATCATTACTCCCTTTAACTCCCACGTACTGATAAGCATCATAGCCGCTGAAGCCTCCAATTTCGTTTCGCCACGATAAATTTTTGTGTTTCAGGTCGAGCCCGAATTCATACAAAGGTCCTTCATCCTGCGCCAGTTCAACTTTATTGGTTTGCCAAACGTAAAAACCACCCAAAAATCCTACCCTAACTTCATCGATAAATCCTTTTTTGGGGAAATATGATTTTCCAAAAGCCATATAATAATAGTTGGCAGGAGTATCGGTAAATCGGCCCTGGGTTGCCCCTCCCAGGGTTGTTTTAAAAGAGTAATTTATGGTAATATCGGGCCAGTATTTGTGCTCCTTTAGTACCTGTATGTATGTACTTATCCAATAATCGCCTGCCTGGGTAATCCAGCCCGTGTCATCGTAATAAATCTGCCTTTCATCGCGTACCGAATTATCTGTTCGAAAAGTTTCGGTTGGATTCCCCCAAACATGAACCACTACCCTTTTGGGCACAACCGCCCAATATAAACTCAGGTACGGGTTTATTCCCTTGTCGCCTTCCATAAAATGGGCATGAACACCGGTTTCCATATTCGATAAACTATCAAGTATTGCATAGTGCATAAACGGCACCGGTAAAGCGTTTGGGCCCAGTGTTCCGGGAGCTATCTGCAACCATTTGTTGATGTGATCGCTCCCAAAATCAATCCAGTCGCCGGTTGGACGCGATTGCCCAAATCCCAAAAAACCAAGTAAAATAAAAAGCAGTGAAATTGAAATTCGCATCGAAAAAATTTAACGGACAATATTACAAAATTGTTGAAAAAATCCACCGGTTTTGGTGTTCTCAAATACAACAAAAATTCTTTGGACGAATGATATGAATAGCTTTATTTTGGTCTTCAACTTATAAATGAGAAAACAAGAGAAATCAGTATGCGTAAATTTCTATCAATAAAATGGATTGTTTTACCGGTTGTTGCTTTAGTCACTTTCGGCTTGACACAACTTGCGTACCGGTTTCCGGCAATCACCGAAAGATGGTATTCGCAAAAATTGTATTCGCTAATTGCCCGAATAATTTCTCCGGTAAGCAATTTATTCCCTTTTTCGCTCGGTGACTTCTTTTATTTTATGCTGATTTTAACATTTCTGATTATAATATTACTGCTGATTATTGGAAAGATTTCGTTGATAAAAACAGGCAAAATTGTTTTGAATATTTTAGCCGCAACTTATATTCTTTTTTATGTTTTATGGGGGTTCAACTATTTTCGCGAAGATTTATATCAGCGGTTGAAACTTGCCAGGCATGAACCAAGCACCAGGGCATTTATTGCACAACTTAAAAAACAGGTCGAAAACACAAACAAATCGTGGTGTACTTTCGAAAACTGGGATAAAAAGCAGGTTGATCTGAACATCGAAAAATCGTATAAAACAGTTGCCCCGGCGCTTAAAATCGACTACCCTGCCGGAAAACGGAAGGCAAAATCAATATCCGTTAGCTGGTTTTTTGCGCAGGCCGGAATTTCGGGTTATTATGGCCCGTTTTTTAACGAAGTCCATGTAAACACTTACATTTTGCCGGTTGAATATCCTTTTATCCTGGCACACGAAAAAGCCCACCAGTTTGGGATTACAAACGAAGCTGAAGCCAACTTTTACGCCTGGTTGGTATGTACCAACAGCAAATCGAAACAGTTGCAGTATTCGGCTAATCTGCATGTGCTTCAGTATTTTCTTTACCAGGGATACCAACTCGATGAATACCCCGATATTATTGCCAAACTCGACAAAAGGGTTAAAAAAGATTTGGAGAAAATAAGGGATAACTGGATGAGTTTGCGCAACGAAAAAGTGGATGAAGCTGCTTCAAAAGTGAATGATTTCTACCTGAAAACCAACAAAATAAAAGAGGGCGTGAAAGAATACAGCGGAGTGGTAAAATTTGTGATGGACTATTCGTACGATTCCCGCTTTCAGAAAAAGTATAATTTGATACCTAAATAATTTCTTCTTTTGAATGTTTCATATTCTATCTAAAATACTTATATTTGACAATATTTGACAAGTCATTTCAAATACAAAAACAGTGAGCCATTTAGGACAAAAAATCAGGGAATTACGAGAAAAACAAAACCTTCTTTTACGACAGGTAGCAGCACAAATTGAAGTTGACACTGCCTTAATAAGTAAGATTGAAAGAGGGGAAAGAAAAGCCTCCAGACAGCAAGTGATAGAAATTGCAAAATATCTGAAAGCTAACGAAGAAGAATTGTTGACACTTTGGTTGGCCGATAAAATTGAAGCTACTTTTGTTGAAGAACCCAATATTGCTTATCAGGCAATGAAGATTGCAAATAAAAAACTGGAGAAATGAAGAAGGGCATAAAACTGATAGACAACTCTTCAAACGAATACCAACTTGGTTGTGTACTAAAGGAGTTGATAAATGATACTTCATATTCAGAAATTTCGATTGCAACAGGTTACTGGGATTTGCCCGGAATGGTCGGGATATATGATGAACTTTCAACTTTTTTGGAAAGAGAAAACATAACATTCCAAATTTTACTTGGTGAAGAACCTTCTGTAAAAGCATATCAGGTGCGGAACCCTGCCAAACAAGACCCCGGTTTTCCTGAAAAATATTTGAAGAAAAACCTGGAGGATCTGCAACTGAGAGAAGAGTTTCAAAAAGTTGCCTATCTGCTTGGAAAACACATGAATGAAACAAACACCGGAAAAATTCAAATCAAAGTTTACCGCAAAAACTTTCTTCATGCAAAGTGCTACATTTTTGGAACTGACGCTGAAAATGCCGTTGGTATTATCGGCAGTTCCAATTTCACTAAACAGGGAATGTACGGTAATCTTGAGCTGAACCAGTTTGAAGACAACAACGCCACGGTAAATTTCATTCGTAAAAACTTATCACAACATCCGTCGCACAGAACCTGGTTTGAGGATTTATGGAATAATAGCGAAGACTGGTCTCAAACTTTCAAAGAAGAAATCCTGGCGTTGAGCAAACACGGTGGAACCTGTTTTAGCCCTTATGAAATGTATATTCATGCCCTGTATCGCATCTACGGACAGGATTTACTGGACGAGAAAGAAAATAAAGTTGACATTGACGACCCTGCCTCAGGTAAACCACAATTATTGAAATTCCAGATTCAAAATGCGAACAGTTTAATCAAAAAACTGGAGCGCCAGGGTGTTGCCATGCTTTCTGATTCAGTAGGATTGGGAAAAACTTATACTGCCATTAAAGTGATTGAGTATTACAAACAGAATATGAACCAGCGGGTTGTTGTGATTGCACCTGCCGGACTAATTCCTCAATGGCGAAAAGCATTCGACGATTTCAGGGTAATTCACATTCCTGAAATTTACAGTTTGCAGGACACCGAAAGAATAAAAGATGTCCGCGAAAATTTGCAATCCATTCCTGTAGGTTTGTTTGTGTTCGACGAAAGCCACAACCTGAGGGCATCGGGCGGACAACGTTTTGATGTGTTTATAAAATGGCGGCAGGAAAATGAAAATTCAAAAACATTGATGCTCACGGCTACCCCAATCAACAACCAGTTAGCCGATCTTACCAATCAAATCATGCTGGGATCAGGCGGCAATATTTATAAATTAGGCAAGTTTTATGACCGGGGCCGCCTGAAATATTTTACACTGAAAGAACGGCTTGAGCTATTACAAACCGACATGCGAAAGCAAATCCGCGATAGTGGTTTTATCAATTACCAGCAAATCAAAGAACAACTTACGCCACTTCTTAACCGCTTTATTGTCAGACGCACCAGGCAGGGAATTGAGAAGGAATTTCCCGATGGCCTCGAAATCAACGGGAAACTTCAGAAATTTCCCAAATCGTACCCCGACAATCTTGAATATGAAGTCCCAAACCAGTACAAATCAAAACTGCTTAAGATTGCTGAAAAAAACGCTGAACTCACCAGGGCATTTAATTATGAAATTACCAGCCTTGCAGAGCTGGAATATTTAGCCCATCCGCTTGATTTATTCATACATTATATTGAAAGGAGCAAACCAATTCAATCAACACTCGAAATTATTTACACTGGGTTATTGAGTTTAGGTTTTCCGTGTTACCGGTACAATATTTACCGCTATGCGTACTATGGGAGAAGACGGGGAGAATTAGAGTTGAACGCTGATGAGAACCGTGAATTGAGCAGACAAATTGGTATTTACGGAATATTCAGGACAGTATTTCTTAAAAGGTTGGAGTCTTCTCTATTCTCCATAAATAAATCAATCGACAGCTATGAAAAAAAACTCAAAGATTTTCAGTCTAAACTTGAAAAGTTGAATAAAATTATTTCGGTAAAAAATCTTTCGGCACTAAACAAAGCCATCGACGCTTACAATGAACAGAATGCAGAAGAAGATGAGCTTGATTTTGACATTGATACATTTGAAGAAAGGGAACAGGAATTTGTAACCATCTTAGCGGATGAAGGTATTTTTAACGTAACACAATTAAAAGCCGACATACTAAAAGACCTTTCAGTTATAAGCATCCTGAAAGATCAAATTGGATTGCTTATTAAAAAAGACGATAAGATACAGGAACTTGCCAAACACCTGAACCAGAATGACGATAGAAAAGTTCTCATTTTTACCTACTTTGCCGATACGTTGAAATATCTTGCCGAAACACTTCCGCAATATTTGCTTAAAGGAAAGAACATTGAATTTGCACTTGGCACAAAAGGTGAGATTGAAGATTACGCTAAAAGATTTGCCCCCATCTCAAAAAAGTATCAACTCAAACATGGAGAAAAAGAAATTGATTTCCTGATTGCCACCGATAAACTTTCGGAAGGGCAAAACCTGCAGGATTGCGGAATGATTGTGAATTACGATTTGCATTGGAACCCTGTGCGAATGATACAACGAAACGGACGTATTAACCGGCTTGGAACCATTCACGAGGAAATTTTTATTTACAACTTCCGTCCCGAGGAGCAATTAGAAAGTTATTTACAGTTAGTCCGCAAACTCGAAGATAAAATTAACCTCATTCGTTACACCATAGGTAGCGACCAGAGTGTACTCGACGAAGAACCCATTCCACAGGATTTTACCGAGGATTTGTACAGTCGCGACGAGAAGAAAAGGCTGGCAGCCTTTCAGAAAATCTTTGAAACTTCGGAACTGCTTGCTGCCGAAGATTTATTTATGGACGACCTGCGCGAATTCGATCGAAACGAAGAGTTTTCAATCAGCTACAAAGAACAGGTTAAAAACCTTCCGAAAGGGAAATGGGGGAAAGTGCAAATGCGTAAAGAAGATGATAATTACCGGCATCTTGCTCATCTTGCCTCAGGCGATGATGGAAATCCGGGATTTGAAGCTGGCTATTTTGTTATTTTTAACAGCGACAAAACAGGCGAATTAATTACCACAACAGAAGGGTTGCTAACCATAAAGGCAACAAGCGAACAAAACCAGCGATTTGCCGATAATTTCAGGACTAAACCAGAGGCTGAAGCTTTTATTCTTGACTTTATCCTGAATTATCAGTTCTCGAATGAAGAGCACCAGGTACGTTACAACCTGCCACAGCAAAATGCGATTCTGCTGCTCAAAAATAAAATGATTGAATATGGTTATCCGTTCGATGATATTGAAAACGTCGGGAATTGTATTCAACATTCACAAAATGCTTACCTCAACAAAGAGAGTATGAAACTGGTACGCATGGTTAACCGGATGTTCCGCAAAGGAGTACCCATTACCAGCGGGATTATTGACCAGTTCATTTCACTTGCACGACAATATAAACCCGAAGAAATAACCGAAAAAGCGCCGTTGAGCGAGATAATCCAAATATTTATGTAAATGGAAAAAGAACAGATTAACCAACTTTTTGAACAATTTGAAAACGCCCGTTACCTCTACGAAGGAATTGAATGTTGGAGCGCCAGGGAATTGCAGGAAATTTTAGGATACACCAAATGGGAAAATTTCTCAAAGGTAATCGGGAAAGCTAAAACAGCTTGCGAAGCCAGTGGCATTGAGGTTTTGAACCATTTTCCCGACATCAGGAAAATGGTTGATATTGGAAGCGGAACACAACGTCCGATTGAAGATATTGCCCTCACCCGGTATGCTTGTTATCTGGTTGCTCAAAATGGTGATCCTTCAAAAAATGAGGTGGCATTTGCACAGACCTATTTTGCAGTTCAAACCCGAAAACAGGAAATAATTGAACAGCGATTACTCGATGTGGTGAGAGTAACAGCCCGCGAAAAACTTTCGAAATCTGAAAAAAAACTTTCTGGGATTATTTACGAAAGAGGAGTTGACGACAAGGGTTTTGCTATAATCAGGTCGTATGGAGACAAAGCTTTGTTTGGTGGATTTTCCACTCAGGATATGAAAAAAAAATTAAAGGTGCCTATGAGCAGGCCGCTTGCCGATTTCCTTCCTACCCTCACCATAAAAGCCAAAGATTTTGCCACCGAGCTGACCAGCCATAATGTGGTTGAAAAAGATTTGAAAGGCGAAAAACCAATTTCACGCGAACATATCGAAAACAACATGGCTGTACGAAAAATTTTAAACGAACGAGGTGTAAAACCTGAATTGTTGCCTCCGGCTGAAGATGTTGGTAAAATTAAAAGGAAGTTGTTAAACGACGAGAAAAAAGTTTTGACGGAGGTAAAGAAAATCCATAACAAAAAACAATGACTATCAACAATTTAAATAATCTTCTCGCATCCTTCTCCGAACAGAAACGCGAAAACATCCTCAGCTTTTCGTTTGCTTTGCTCGAATGGATGGGCATTGTACCAAATACCGATGTTCCGGGGGCAATTGGCGAAATAAGACCACGTTTGCTTTCGCCTCAAACCCAGAAATTGAAAGAGTTTCTTGCGCAGGTACCACAAACCGTACAACCACAACTCTACCGGTTGTCAGCAGAGGGCCAGAATATTAGGGTGCGGTTTGCTGTGTTAAAGAAACTGAAAAAAGATACCATCAGCCAGTTGGTTGACAACGACCCAGGGTTAACCAGTTACCAGGCTTCTATAAAAGGTATTGTCAATGTTCCCGGGCGCCCCCCTTATATCCCGCAACAGCCCTGTTTTATCCATTTTGTTACCACTCCTGCCTACGACAAACTGGTTTTAACCGTTAACCAGAACGAACAGAAACGTTTGGTTACTTTCCGCAACCGGTTAACCAAAACACAGTTTCACAAAATTCTGGAAAAATGGCAGAATATTGGAACAAAATCAAAACCCGAAATCGTTGAAATCCTTTGGAAATCGCTTGATATTAAAGAGGTAAACAAAGAATTTTACAAACAAATAAAAGAGCGGTTTGATTCTCTGGTTGGTTTTGCCAAGACATATAATACAGGTTTGAACGAAGAAGCCGTGAAACAATTTGCAGTGCGACTTATTGGCCGTTATATTTTCTGCTGGTTTCTTAAGGAAAAAGGCGTTATTCCCCCTGCTCTGCTTTCATCTGATACTATTCAGAATTACAAGGATTCGTTTTTTCAGCTATTCCTGAAAAAACTGTTTTTTAAAACCCTGAATGCCGAAGTTACCGCCCCGTGCCGTACAGAAACCATCACACTACTCGACAATTGGTACAAAACCATCCCTTACCTGAACGGCGGTTTATTCGATTATCATGCCGAAGATGTACTTTTTAACAAGCTCGACCTCAACAACTGGCTGATTACTTTTGTAAAAGTGTTAGAAGAGTTCGATTTTACGGTTGACGAAAGCAACAGCCAATACCAGATGGTGGCCATCGACCCCGAAATGTTGGGCCGTATTTTCGAAAACCTGCTGGCAAGCCAAAACCCCGAAACAGAAAAAATGGCCAACCAGCGCAAAGCTTTTGGCGCTTTTTACACCCCGCGCGAAATTGTTGATTACATGGTAAACGAAAGCCTGAAAGCTTACCTCGAAAACCAGTTGATGCCTGTTTCGGCAGACGATTCATTTGTTCTCAACGAACCCCTGGTAGAATATAAAGGAACTTTGTTCCAGCACCTTGAGCCACAACAAACCCTCATGGATTTTCAGGACAAAAAATATAATGCTGACAACGACCGCCGGCGCGAAAAAATAAAAACAAATATTGCGAAGCTTTTTTCTCCCGATTGCCCCGAAAACCCGTTCGATAAAGAAGATACAATACTGGTGCGAAAAGCGCTGAGCGAAATTACCGTTTTCGATCCTGCCTGCGGTTCGGGGGCTTTCCCGATGGGTGTGATGCTTCGCCTTATGGAATTGCGGCAAATAGTTGGGCACGGCCACCGCAACAATTACGACCTGAAAAGTGAAATACTCAGCAAAAATATATATGGGGTGGATATTATGCCAATGGCAATAGAAATTGCCCGCCTCAGGGCATGGCTTAGCCTGGTTTTGGAAGCTGATTATAAACCTGCCGATCGAAAAAACAACTTTGGCATTGCCGCCCTGCCCAATCTCGATTTTAAATTTGTTTGCGCCAATAGTTTGATTGACAGCGGATACGATGAATTTCTGGCAAAAATAAAATACAATCAAACCTTATATCACCTCGATGGCGAAATACAAAAATTGCAACGAATTCGTGATGAATATTTTGATCCAAAAGGAGATAACCATAAAAAAGCTGTTTTACAAAAGGAGTTTAATGAGACCAAAGAATACATTAAAGACCAAATTAACACGGGTACGCTAATAAAGAACTACAACCTCGAAAATTTCTTTGAAAAAGTGGACGACTGGAACCCCTTCGATGACAGCCACCCTTCATCTTTCTTCTCTCCTGCCTGGATGTTTGGAATAAACAATGGTTTTGATGTGGTGATTGGAAACCCACCTTATGTTAAAGCCAGAGACAATAAAAATAAAGAGTACAGATTTAACATAGAGAAACAATATAAAACAACATATAAAATGTGGGATTTGTACATTCCATTTATAGAAAGGAGTATTAGTTTACTAAAAGTTGATGGTCTTGTAACTATGATAATTCCTGATACTATTGGAGTTGCAGAATACTCTGAAAAACTAGTCAATCTAATTGAGAAAGAGCATTTTCTTAGAAGTATAGTTTTTTTTCCTGCCCAATATCTTTTTGAAAATGCTATGGTAAGAAATAAAATTATTTCTATTGATAAACGAAAAAATGCAAGTTGTAAAATGACAATTCGTTGGAAATACAACGGAACGATATTTGAAAAATTAGGTTATTTGAACGGTGATCAGAAATATTTGTTTGAAACTTCCAATTACGTTTTCAATAATACTAATTGTATTCCATTAGGGGATATTTGCTATGTCAGCTATGGTTTAAGGCTTAACAGCGACAAATCAGATGAAAATAAATTTCAAAAAAAAGATTTGATTTCAGAGAAACACACTGATATTCATACTAGGAAATATACGGAAGGAAAATACATTGATAAGTATTATATAGACAAAACGTATTGGTTGGAATGGGGTACAGAAAGATGCCCAGGCAGACTTGTCAGGGCTACTTTTCCAGAGTTATACTTTCCTCATAAATTATTATTAGCAAGGCAAAAAAAAGTAGCAACTATTTCAATAGATTCTGAAATTTGTGACAACACAATAATTGTAGCCGTTTTACACAAGGATATTAAAAGTATTAATAATAGTAATATTAAAAAGTATTACAGTAACATCAAAAAAAACAAGATTGAATTAATTAAGAACTCTTTACAATTTGATTTAAAATTTTTAGTTGCTATTATCAACTCCAATCTAATGAAATACTTTTTGAATTATTTGACTAAGGGCAAAATAGACATTTACCCTGACGATTGGAAAGAAATACCTATTAAGTTAACTTCATTAGAAAAACAAATCTATTTCGCTGATCAAGTAGAAAAAATCCTTTCCCTCAAAAAACAAAACCAGGACACCACTTCATTGGAAAAAGAAATAGATGTGTTGGTTTACAAGTTGTACGGGTTAACTTTAGATGAAGTAAAAATTGTGGACCCGAGCTTCGCCTTAACAGAAGAGGAATATAAAGATTGTGGGATACAGGTAAACTAGTAGTAAATTGTCGTTGTACATATTTGACTTCCGGGACAATATTAATGGTGTCAAAGTTGTCAAGATTGTCCAACGAAACAAATAAATGAGAAATACTTATGGACAAACAATACTACCCCGATGGTTTTATCCCCAAACATGGAGGTTACAAAAGTTTGATAACCTACCAAAAGGCCGAAATAATCTACGATGGCACCGCGTATTTTTGCAGGAAATATTTCCAATTGCGCGACCGCACCGTCGACCAGATGGTACAGGCAGCACGTTCGGGTAAACAGAACATTGTAGAAGGGAGCATGGCATCGGGCACCTCAAAAGAAATGGAAATAAAACTTACCAATGTTGCACGGGCTTCACTTGAAGAACTGTTGAACGATTACAAAGACTTTCTGCGAACCCGAAATTTAACAATCTGGGACAAAAGACACGACTATTACCCCCATCTCACCAAACTTTTAACGACCAAAGACACAACTTATGAAACTTACCGCAAAGGCATTGAAAGCCCCGACCCGGAGGTATCAGCCAATGTAATGATTGGCTTAATCAATATAACCTCCTACCTGCTTGCCAAGCAGCTAAAAACATTGGAAAAAGATTTTTTACTGGAGGGCGGCCTGAGAGAACGAATGTCGCAGGCAAGAATTGAAGTGCGGCGGAAACAAAAATAATCAAACGTTGGAACATTGATTTGAAACATAAATAAAAACTGAAAATAAGCGAATATGCCAATATCAAAAAAAAGAGTTTATTAAACTTCTTGCTAAACGAATGAATACCGACGAAGCAACTGCCATACAATGGATTGAAGCATACACCGAAACATTATTTGATGTTTTTAAAACCGGAGAGGGTGTTACCCTTGATGGTTTTGGCGGGTTTTATCTGCAACAAAGAAGGTCAGGGTCTGCTTTCAAGTTTAATCCGGGCCAACGGTTAAAAGCATTATTAGGCTGGAGCTCTACCTATAAAGAAAAAAAACTAAAATGAAACTCATCCCAATTTCAGCCGGAAATTTCCATTGCGATGGCGGCGCACTTTTCGGTGTAATCCCCAAAAAACTGTGGGGCAAAGATTACCCGGCCGACGAAAACAATTTTACGAAACTTGCATTGCGCTGCCTTTTAGTCGATTTGGGCGAACAAAAGATTCTGGTGGAAACCGGAATCGGCAACCATTTTTCGGAAAAACATTTCGAAAACAATGGGTTTAAACCAGGAAACCACCTCGAAGAATCGCTGAACGAAAACGGTTATACGGTTGATGATATAACGGATGTATTGTTTACCCATTTGCACTGGGATCACTGTACCGGCGCCGTTAAGAACAGTAAGGGCAAAATGGCACCCACTTTCCCGGATGCAAATTACTGGTGCAGCAAATTGCAGTGGGAACATTCAAAAATTTCGAATGCCCGCGAAAAAGCTGCGTATCATACCGGTGTTTTAGATTTTCTTTTTAATACCGGAAAATTAAACCTGGTAGAAAGTGAAGGGTATCTTTTTCCAAATATTGAAGTCCGGTTTTTCGATGGCCATACTCCGGGGCAAATGATCCCGTTTATTCGTTTTGGTGAAAAAACTGTTGTTTACATGGCCGACCTCATTCCAACGGCGGCGAATATTCCGCTTTTGTGGCTTGCCGCATACGATTTGTACCCGGTAAAAGCATTGGATGAAAAGGAAAGGTTTATGAATGAAGCTGCAAAAAACGGCTACATACTTTTTTTCGAACACGATTTTTATACCGGATGCGCCACGATTTCGAAAACTGAAAAAGGGTTTGTTGCAAATAAGAAGTCCAGTTGGTCTGAACGGAGTTAATATTATGCTGTTTTTCTGTTTTTTTAGACGTAAGTATTTTCTATTTTTATACCCTTAATTTTACCAGTATTTATAGGATGAAGATTAACATCAATTCAAAAATATTCCCTGATTTCAATTCATTTGAAAACACCCTGAAAACCTGGAAAAACGATAATGAAACTATTGTTTTCACCAACGGTTGTTTCGATATAATCCATCATGGCCATGTTGATTCGCTGATTAAATCGGCCGAAATGGGAACACGGTTAATTGTGGGTTTGAATTCTGATAGATCAGTTGAAATTTTAAAGGGCAGAAACCGCCCTATTTTAAGTGTTGAATCGAGGGCTATTGTGCTTGCTGCCTTTGGTTTTGTTGATGCTGTAATCATATTTACCGAAGAAACTCCGGCAGATTTGATTGCACAAATTCTTCCTGATATACTTGTAAAGGGAAAACAATACCAAATTCATGAAATTGCCGGTCACGAAACAGTGCTTGCCAATGGCGGAAAAGTTGAAACGCTCGATTTGGTCCCCGGAATTTCAACCAGCGATATCATCGACAAGATTAAAACCCTCGATTAATGGCACAAAGCAAAAGTATTTACACTTGCCAGAACTGCGGCGCACAATCGTCGAAATGGATTGGTAAATGCGCATCGTGCAACGAGTGGAATACTTATGTTGAAGAGGTTGTAAGCAAAAAACAAAGCACAACTAAACTTTCGGTTCAAATTTCGGAAAACCAGCCTTTAACACTCGATAAAATTGAAACTGTCCATAATAAACGAATTACTGTAGAAATTGAAGAGTTTAACCGGGTTTTGGGGGGCGGAATAGTTCCCGGCTCGTTAATACTGCTTGGGGGCGACCCCGGAATCGGGAAATCGACACTGGCGCTTCAAATTGCTCTCTTGTTAAAAGGACGAAAAATTTTATATACATCGGGCGAAGAAAGCCTTCAGCAAATCAAACTCCGCGCCGAAAGGCTAAATATCGAAAACAACAATTGCCTGTTCCTGAGCGAAACGTCGCTCGAACTTTTAATCGCGCATACCGAACAAATTCAACCCGATTTGTTGATAATCGATTCTATTCAAACCGTTTCAACCGAAACAATCGAATCGTCGCCGGGCTCGGTTTCGCAGGTACGGGAATGCACATCGGCCATTTTAAAATATGCAAAAAAAACCGGGGTAGCCGTATTGCTAATCGGGCATATTACCAAAGAGGGCAGCCTTGCCGGCCCAAAAGTATTGGAACACATGGTCGATGTGGTTTTGCAATTCGAGGGCGACACCAATTATATGTACCGTATTTTACGTTCGAATAAAAACCGGTTCGGCTCCACAAACGAGCTTGGGATTTTCGAAATGGGCAGCGATGGGTTGCGCGAAGTTCTCAATCCATCCGAACAGCTCATTTCAAAAGTCAGCGACCATGTAAGCGGCACTTCAATTGCATCAACCATCGAAGGCATCCGGCCATTTCTTATCGAAATCCAGGCGCTGGTGAGTACGGCTGCTTACGGTACCCCACAGCGTTCATCAACAGGTTTCGATTTGCGAAGGTTAAACATGCTTTTGGCTGTGCTCGAAAAACGGGCAGGGTTTAAACTCATTCAGAAAGATGTTTTCCTGAACATTGCCGGAGGGTTAAAAATCAGCGATCCTGCAACCGATTTGGCGGTTATCAGCTCCATCCTTTCGTCGAATATCGATGTTGCCATAAACCATAAATACTGTTTTGCGGGCGAAGTAGGACTGACAGGCGAAATAAGGGCTGTAAACCGAGTTGAACAACGCATTGCAGAGGCCGAAAAATTAGGGTTCAAACGAATTTACATACCGGCCCACAACAAAAGCTTCGATAATTTAAAATTCAAAATTGAAATTGTTAAAGCCGGCCGCGTCGAAGAAGTTTTCAGAAATATTTTTGGTTAATACATTCATTTTAATGAAAAGGATAGTCATTATATTAGTTTTCGTTGTCGCATTCGTATCGTGCGAAAAGCCGGTGATAGAAAAGCCCAGGCATTTGATCAAAGAAAAGCAAATGATCAATATGCTTGTTGATATTCATTTGGCAGAGGCTACTTTTAACCACATGCGTTACGACTCGATTGTCAGGAACAGTTCGTCTGAAAATTTCTATTATTCTGTATTGGCAAAATACGAAGTACCCGACTCGATTTTCGAAAAATCGTTTATTTACTACGCAAGCAATCCGAAAAATTTTGAAAAAATGTACCGCGAAGTGATGAATAAACTGAGCGAAACAGAACAGGGTTTATCGGGCAGAAAACATGATATACTCGAATTTGAAAACCCTCAATAACAAACCGTGAGAAAAATTGCGGCAACATACATTTTCCCGGGGAACCAACCACCCGTAAAAAACGGGATTTTAACCTGCCAGCCCGATGGGACAATTGTCGAAATTAGCGGCAACAACGAAAATTTAACCGAACAACCGGGGCTGGAATTTTACAGCGGTATTTTGGCCCCCGGATTTGTAAATACTCATTGCCACCTCGAACTTTCGCACCTGAAAGGAAAGATTGATGAAAAAACCGGAATTGGCGGCTTTATCTGGAAAATCAACCAATTACGTAACCAGGAAACAGAAAATACGGAAAAAAACAATACAGGTTGCCGACCGAAAAATGTGGGCTGCCGGAACTGCCGCCGTTGGAGATATTTCGAACTCTAATCTTTCAATTGATATTAAAAAAACCAGTAAGATATTTTACCATACTTTTATTGAATCATTCGGATTCCATCCTTCGCGGGCCGAACGCGCTTTCGATTATGCCCAATTTGTCCAGTTCCAGTACAAGGCAGCCGGACTCTCAAATTCTATCGTCCCACATTCGCCGTACTCGGTTTCGAAACCGCTTTTCATGAAAATAAAAGAAAACGCTTTAATCGAAAAAAGTATATTAACCATTCATAACCAGGAGAGTGCAAGCGAGCGGGAATTTTTTGCAGATGGAACGGGCGCAATTGCCAATCATTTGGCAAATAACCTCGGTATCGATATTTCGCATTGGGAACCTACCGGAAAAAGTTCGTTGATTTCGATTTTAGGGTATTTGCCGGCAGAAATCCGGTTGCTTTTGGTGCACAATACCTTTACTGAAAAAGAAGATTTGGAAGAACTGAAAAGAATGCGTTCTGCTGAAAATACTTTTTTTGTGCTGTGCCCAAATTCAAATCTTTATATCGAAAACCAACTTCCGCCGGTTTTGCTGTTTCGCGAAGAAAAGCTGAATATCTGCATAGGGACCGACAGTCTGGCTTCCAATCACGAACTTTCGGTTTTGGCCGAAATGATTACGCTTCAGCTCAATTTTCCGGAGTTAAAACTCGATGAACTTTTTCGATGGGGCAGTTTAAACGGCGCAAAAGCGCTGCAAATTGAAGATACTTTTGGAAGTTTCGAAGCGGGGAAAAACCCGGGTGTAAACCTGGTTTCGGGGATTGATTTTAAAACCATGAAACTCACTGAAAAAAGTAGGATAAAACGGATAATCTAATAGGAAACATGCCAACATTTCTTTTCGATAAAATAATTTTTGGCCCTGTAAAAAGCCGGCGGCTGGGTGTTTCGCTGGGAATAAATTTATTGCCAACCAACATAAAAGTTTGCTCTTTCGATTGTATTTACTGCGAATGTGGCCGCAATCCCGGGAAGTACGAAGAAAAAGCAGTTTTGCCATCACGGAAGGAAGTACAACTGAATCTAAAAACAAAGTTGTTTGAAATGCAGAAAGAAAACCTGTTGCCCGATGTAATCACTTTTGCCGGTAACGGTGAACCGACACTGCACCCCGATTTTGCCGGTATTATTGACGATACCATCGAACTTCGCAACCAACTAACGCCACATGCACGGATTGCCGTTCTGTCGAATGCAACCATGATTCATAAAAAAGAGGTTTTTCAAGCTTTGCTGAAAATCGAAGATAACATTCAAAAACTCGACTCCGCTTTCGAAGAAACAGTAAAATTGCTTGATTGCCCCGGTAAAAATTTCAACCTGACCAAAACGGTTGACCAATTGACTGCCTTTCAGGGAAAAGTTATCATCCAAACCCTTTTTGTGCGGGGAAGCTACAAGGGACAAACTGTTGACAATACCACCGAAAAAGAAATTTCGGCATTGATTCAACTGCTCGAAAAAATAAGACCTTCGCAGGTGATGATTTACACCATTGCGCGTGATACACCCACCGACACGCTACAAAAAGTTTCGGCCAGGGATTTAAATTCAATAGCCGAACGGATAAAATCTGTGGGTTTTGAGGTTCAGGTTTCGGGGTAAACAATTATGTTTTTAGCGCAATTTACTTAACGCAATTTATAATATGCTGATTTTATTGATTTCAAAATAGCGTATTTTTATTTTTTATTTGTAAAATATATTGCGTAAATTGCGTTACGTTAAAAACATAATACAATGAACCCATTTTTGACTACAGGTTATAAAAGTCCGGAATACTTTTGCGACAGAGAAAAAGAAACACAAAAACTATTAAACGCCATCGAAAATTCAAGGAATATTACTTTGATTGCAGAAAGGCGTGTTGGCAAAACAGCTCTTTTAAGCCATGTCGGAAACCAGCTAAAAAGCCAGGTTGTTTTCATTTATATCGACTTATACCCCACACTCCAGTTAAAAGATTTTATACAGCTTCTCTCGGATGAAATACTGGAAAAATTAGAACCGTTTTCTGAAAAAGTAATCCGTAAATTGACCATTTTCTTTTCAGCGCTTCGCCCAAGTTTTTCATTCGACCCTGAAACAGGTGTGCCAAATTTAGAGTTAAATATCCGTTCGGTTTCCGATGCCGAAAAATCAATCAGCTTGCTGTTTCAATATATCAGGCAATCCGAAAAAAAAGTCGCCATTGCTTTCGACGAATTTCAACAGATATTATCGTACCCTGAAAAAAATGTGGAAGCTTTACTTCGCTCAGAGATTCAGAAAGATACCAATTCGTGTTTTATTTTTAGCGGAAGCCAAAAACATCTTTTAATTTCCATGTTCAACGAATATTCAAAACCATTTTATCAAAGTACCGAAATCCTCCCACTTGAAAAAATAGAAAAAGACGAATATACAAAGTTTATTACACATCATTTTCACACTAACAACTTACAAATCGATCAATCGACGCCAGCATATATTTATGAAATAAATAACGGGATTACCTACAATGTACAGTATATCTGCAATAAAATGTTTTCGCAACAGGGCGAACTGTTAAATAACAAGCTCGTTGATGAAATCCTGGACGAAGTTTTGAAAGAAAATGAATTGATATATTACAATTACAGGGAGTTGGTGACAAGCCTCCAGTTCAATATTTTAAAAGCCGTTGCCAGGGAAAAAGTGGTCGAAAAGCCATATTCCAACGAGTTTATTGGAAAGTATAAATTAAAATCCACCAGTTCCGTAAAAACTTCTATCGAAATTTTGTTAAAAAAAGGTATGCTCACCCAACAACAGCAAGGGATAAATGTTGCCGATTTATATTTTTCGTTTTGGCTTGCCAGGCAGTTATAACATTGTGCGGCACAACTCCTAACTATTCCCAAGCCAACGCAAACCCATCACAAATCTTTTGATTTTCAGCAAATCGTTGCTTTCGAGCCAGGCGTGGCAATCATAAGTTTTCCCCAGTTTGGGATCGTATATTGAACTGTTCTTTTCCATTCCCTTGATTTTCGATGTTTTTTCCTCGTTCCACCAAATTCCGGTTAATTTTAATGGAATTAAATATATCAATAATTAAATTTGACCCGTAAATTTCAGCTTCTTTATAAATTTCAAGCAAATACCAAATTATGAAAATCTTAAAACGAGTTTTGACGGGATTGTTGGTACTAACTGTCCTGATACTTTTAGCAGGTTATTTTCTTTTGATCAATATAAGGAAAGGGGCAATTCCTGACTATAACAAAGATGTTCAAATAAAAGGATTAACCGGCGAAGTAAGCGTTTTACGCGATTCGCACGGTATTCCGCATATTTACGCTGAAAATGAAACTGATTTGTACCGCGCAGTTGGTTTTACAATGGCCCAGGATCGTTTGTGGCAAATGGATTTGCTCCGGCGGGTTACCCAGGGCAGGCTCTCCGAAATTCTGGGGAAAGACCAGGTAAACACCGATTTGCTGATGCGGGCGCTCAGGATCCAGGAAAAATCGGAAAAAATTATTGCCGGGGCATCACCCGAAATCATCCAGGCGCTCGAAGCATTTTCAGCGGGCGTAAACGAATATATCCGTTATTACCCTCTCCCACCCGAATTTAAGATTTTAGGTTATAACCCCGAACCCTGGGAACCTGTTCAATCGATAAACCTGATTGGCTACATGTCGTGGGATTTAACTTCGGGTTGGGGGATCGAAATATTGCTGCATCAGTTACAAGGGAAAGTAACTGCCGGGCAAATTCAACAATTAATACCCGGTTCGGAAAACCACAAAACAGCGATTTACCGCGATTTCAATTCGCCTGAAATTAAAATTGGCGAAACAATTTTATCGGCCAGCACCAAACTCGATAAACTGGGCGCCCAAATATTTTATGGCAGCAACAACTGGGCAGTTTCGGGCAAAAAAAGCAAAACCGGCCAGCCTTTACTTGCCAACGATATGCACCTGGGTTTGATGTCGCCCGGAATATGGTACCAGATGCACCAAAATGTGAATGGTAAATTAAATGTTACCGGACTTGTTTTGCCGGGACAACCGTTTGTAGTTGCCGGGCACAACGATTCGATTGCCTGGGGAATGACCAACGTAATGGTTGACGACCTCGATTTTTATGCTGAAATACTGAACGAAGATTCAACAAAATATTTGCTCGACGGTGAATGGAAAGATTTAATGATTAAAACCGAATTTATAAAAACCAAAGAGGGCAAGGACATTGAAAAGAAGTTGAAATTTACGCACCGGGGGCCAATTGTTAACAATTTTAAAAAGGGCACTGAAATTCCACTTTCAATTCATTGGCTTGGCAACGAAATGAGCAACGAAATCCGTTCGGTTTTTTTACTGAACCGGGCAAAAAACTGGGCCGGTTTCAGGGATGCAGTAAAAACATTTACCTCGGTAAGCCAAAACATTGTTTATGCCGATGTAGCCGGAAATATTGGGTTGCAGTGTAGCGCCGGGGTTCCGGTCCGTGCCGGGAACGGCATTCAGATTTATCACGGCGACAGCAGCAAATACGATTGGGCCGGATTGGTGCCGTTCGAAGAATTGCCTTTTGAATTTAATCCGGAACGCGGTTATGTTTCGTCGGCAAACAATAAAACAGCGCCCAACGAATATCCTTATTACATTAGTCACTGGTTTGCCACATCAGACCGTATTGACAGGATTCGCGAAATGCTGGAAGAGAAGCAACTATTGGGTTCCGAGGATTTTGAGGCGATGCACCGCGATGTAAAATCGAAAAAAGCTGAACAGTTCGCCCCGGTTTTTGTAGCTGCCATTAAAACCGACAAGGGTTTAAACGATGCTGAAAAAGCAGCCCTGAAAAAACTGGAAGATTGGAATTTTGAATTAACCCGCGAAAGTGCGGCGGCTTCAGTTTTTGAAATTTTGTACCGCAAAGTGTGCGAAAACCTGATTAAAGACGATCTATCCCCTGAACTTTTTACGGCTTTAAAAGGCCAGCGACAGCTACTCGAAAATTTAATGCTGAATATTCAATCCGAAAAATCGTCGGAGTGGATTGATGATAAAACAACTTCTGAAACCGAAACTTTCGACGAAATTGTAATCCGGTCGTTTAAAGAAACTTTGGTTGATTTAACTGCCGAACTGGGGGAAAATGCGGAAAACTGGAACTGGGGGAAAATTCACACTTTCACCATTCAACATCCGCTTGGTAGCGTAAAAATACTCAATAAGGCTTTTAACCTGAACAAAGGGCCTTTTGAAACCCCCGGAAGTTATCATACTGTTAGTCCGTATTCGTACCCGTATAACAATTTATACAATGTCAACCACGGCGCTTCGCACCGCCATATTTTCGATGTTGGTAACTGGGATGCATCAAAAACAATAATTCCGACAGGCACAAGCGGAATTCCGGCAAGCGATTTTTATCTCGACCAAACCGAAATGTACATCAACAACCAGTATCATGCCGATCCGTTCAGCAAAAATGAAGTTGAAAAAGCAGCTAAATTCAGGATGAAGCTTTTGCCAAAATAGAAGAAAGCCGGAAGCCGGGATTTACAACGTCTCTCTGAAATATTTTACTGTCCCCACTTTTAATTCCATTGTGGCCTCTTCGTCGCAAACAATAATTCCGTTGGGGTGGTTTTGTAACGCAGAAAGCGTCCACATGTGATTGATACCCTCTTCGACCACTTTTTGAAGCGCCCGGGCTTTTTTATACCCATTTACAATGATTACTACTTCACGCGAATCGAGAACTGTTTGCACGCCCACTGTTAACGCTTGTTTTGGCACTTTATTCATGTCGTTATCGAAAAACCGGGAATTGGAAATAATCGTATCGTAATTCAGGTTCACCATGCGGGTGCGCGAATTTAACGCCGAACCCGGCACATTAAAGGCCAAATGGCCATCGGCGCCCATTCCGCCAAGAAAAAGCTCAATGCCGTTAAACGATTTTATTTTCTCCTCGAACCCTGCACATTCCTTTGCAAGATCGGCGGCATTTCCATTCAGAATGTGAATGTTCTTCCTGTCGATATCGATGTGGTTAAAGAAATTCGCAAACATAAAATTGTGGTAACTCTCGGGGTGATCATCGGGGATTCCGACATATTCGTCCATGTTAAAAGTAACCACGTTTTTAAACGATACCACACCTTTTTGATTCAATTCAATTAACTTTTTGTACGTCCCAACAGGCGATGAGCCGGTTGGCAAACCCAAAACAAAAGGCCTTGTTCCGGTAGGTTTAAACTCGTTAATTCTTATGGCGATGTACTCTGCAGTCCAACTGCTTATTTCATTGTAAGTTTTATGAATAATGATTTTCATTGTATATTTTTTATAAAAATAGTGATCGTTTTTGAATGCAAGATTCAAACTTTAAAGCATTCTTGCATTATTTTTTAACTTCGTTTTTTTCACAATCAAAAGGCCGGCACATTTTTTATTTTTTTTTCATTCATGCATTCCTGCATTGTAGCATTCACGCATTACAGCATTCACGCAATCAATTCCCTACCACCGATTTTTCGAGTTTAAATG
>CAMTWS010000133.1:0-70976 GCA_947085485.1 uncultured Prolixibacteraceae bacterium | reverse complement strand
CATACCTCCCGAAATAAATCATAGTCCTATTCCCTATTTTGTTTCAAACGGTGAGAACATTAAAATATCCACCGAAGCCGATGATAATCTGGGAGTTGATTCTGTATATGTTGAATTCTCAATTAACAATATACCACAACAGCCATTTGGGCTAAAACTTGATTCAGCAAACATTTATTCCGGAATTTTTAATACAGATACAAGGCTACTAAATGACGGAGATAGAATTACCTACCGGATTTTTGCCCTTGATTTGTCGAATGCAAGAAACAGAACGGTAAGCCCGGCTAATGATTACTACTCTTTTAAGGTGGAAAAGATTTACAACCCGATTGGCGGCTATTTTAACGATTTTAACAACCCAACTACCGATTTCATCTTATCCGACTTCAATATTTACACTGAAACAGGATTTAAAAACGGATCGTTGCACAGCCCGCATCCATATCCAAGCCCCAATAAAAACAATGCAAACTTAAATTTCAGCACCATGCTTAAATACCCCTTAATTTTAAAAGAGAGCGGAACAATGAGTTTTGATGAGGTTGTATTGGTTGAACCAGGCGAGACACTCGCCAAATTCGGCGATGAAAATTTTTGGGATTATGTAATTGTTGAAGGAAGTAAAAATGGTGGGGAAACATGGCTTCCAATTGCAAACGGTTACGACTCGGGGGATAACACAATATGGAAAACCAACTACAACAAAAATGTAGTCAACCAGATTTCAAGAACAGTAGGTATTCCGGATTGGTATATTAACCGGGAAATTAAACTACTCGAAAACGGCAATTTCAAAGCAAACGATACAATTTTAATACAGTTCCGGCTATTCTCCGATCCGTATGCAAACGGATGGGGATGGACCATTGATAACCTCCGGGTTCAAACACCGGTTTCAACGCCGTCAGTTGTATTATCTCCCGGAAATATAACAGTTTATCCTAATCCTTTCAACGATATTATCAATACTACTATTCAGGCAAAAAACAATATCGAAGAGTTGACCATCGAAATAATTAACATTTACGGGCAAAAATTAGCTTCTGTTCACAACAAAAATGTTTTTGGCGAAATTAAAATTGAAACCCATTTAAGCCACCTTACCAGCGGATTATATTTAATTGTCATAAAAGAGAACGGGAAACAGGTGTATTCAAAAAAAATAATCAGAAAATAATAGCTGCAAAGTTTACATTTCGAACCAAATTGTAAATAAATGTGGCCCTTTTAAAATATATCTTTATATTTGTCGCCATAATACTTAAAAATGAGAGCAAATTTTAACAATTCCTATTTTTACTTTTATTTTTATTATGGTTCTAAAACCGGGATCAGAACGTAGGGTATTGTTATAACTGAAAATATTTTACCAAAAGGTCTCGAAAAAATCGAGGCCTTTTTTTATACAAAAAAATGAAAATAACAATTATTGGACTTGGATTAATTGGTGGATCGCTGGCCATCGACTTACGAAGAAATAAATTTGCCACAGAAATTATTGGGGTTGATACCAGTGAAGAACACGCCAGGCAGGCCCTGAAAATAGGGTTGGTAGATCGGATTGAAACGCTGGAAACGGGGGTAAAAAACTCCGATATTGTTATTATTGCCATACCTGTTGATAAAGAAGTTATTGTTCTACCGCAGGTTCTCGACATGATAAACAGCAACACAACGGTAACCGATATGAGTTCTACCAAAAGAGTAATAATTGAATCGGTAAAGAATCATGCCCGGCGTAAGAACTTTGTTCCTGCCCACCCGATGTCGGGAACCGAAAATTCCGGGCCAATGGCTGCGCTTGAAGATTTGTTTAAAAACAAAATCACAATTTTATGCGACCATACCGACTCAGGGCCCCAGCACCTGGCGCTGATTGAAAAAATGTTTCAGACCTTGGGAATGGACATTGCCTACATGACAGCCGATGAACAGGATCACAGTACCGCGTTTGTTTCGCACCTTCCTCACGCGGCTGCTTATGCCCTGGCCAATGCAGTTCAATCGAAAGAAGACAGAAAAATTATTTTCGATTTGGCAAGTGGTGGATTCAATTCAACCGTCCGGCTTGCAAAAAGTTCGAGTACAATGTGGCACCCGATTTTTCAACAAAACCGCAATTACGTTGTTGAATCGCTGGATGTTTATTTAAAGCACCTTCAGGAGTTCCGGGATTGTTTGTACAACGAACAGGATGATAAACTTCACGATTTAATTGTAAGCGCGAATAAAATACGCGGAATTCTGGAGGGAGAAAATCCTCATCTTGTAAAAAATGAAGAAAAAATTATAAAATTTTATACGAAATAATCATGACTTTAAAACTTGACATTAATCCGATTAAAACCTGGTTGCCAAACATCGACAATCCGTTGTTAATTTCAGGTCCATGCAGCCTCGAATCGGAAAAACAGGCGCTGGAAACTGCCAAATTGCTGGCTAAAGATAAACGGGTGTTTGTATATCGCGGAGGTGTTTGGAAACCACGTACCCGCCCCGGCTCCTTTGAAGGAGTTGGTTCAATTGGTTTAAAATGGCTACAGTTGGTAAAACAGGAAACCGGTTTGCCGGTGGGTGCCGAAGTGGCAAATGCCCAGCATACCGAAGAAGCTTTGAAAGCGGGATTAGACGTGCTTTGGATTGGCGCCCGCTCAACTGCCAGTCCGTTTGTGGTGCAGGAAAT
Organism: uncultured Prolixibacteraceae bacterium; assembly: GCA_947085485.1. Classification (GTDB taxonomy): domain Bacteria; phylum Bacteroidota; class Bacteroidia; order Bacteroidales; family Prolixibacteraceae; genus Draconibacterium. Next base: position 68,290 of record CAMTWS010000133.1, on the reverse strand, counting down.
TGCCGATGTTGTTAAAGGCAGCAACGCGGTGGTTATGGTAAAAAACCCTGTAAATCCCGATGTACAGTTGTGGATGGGAGCCATTGAACGAATCCACCAGGCAGGTATTAAAAATATTGTGGCCATCCATCGCGGTTTTACCCCTTTCAGCGAAACCAAATACCGCAATTACCCCAACTGGCAAACTGTAATCGAATTACGTCAGTTGTTGCCTAACCTGCCTATTATTTGCGACCCAAGCCATATTGCCGGCAAACGCGAATACCTGTACGAAATATCGCAAAAAGCTTTCGACATGGGAATGGAAGGCTTAATGATTGAATCGCACATCGACCCATCGTGCGCGCTCAGCGATGCCGCGCAGCAGCTTACTCCTGCCGATTTGGCCAAACTGCTCGATCGTTTGGTAATCAGGCACGAAAATGCCAACAATCCCGAATTTGAAAACCGCCTGGATCTTTTGCGTAACCGTATCGACTCGATTGATGCAGAATTGCTTGAAACCCTCTCGGCAAGGGTGGCAATTGTAAAACAAATAGGCCGATATAAAAAGGAAAACAATGTTACAGCATTGCAAATCAACCGCTGGTCGAAATTGATGGATGACCGGATTAACATTGGCAATAGATTAGACTTAAACGATGCTTTTGTAAAAACCCTTTTTCAATTGATCCATGAAGATTCGGTGCGGATGCAAACCGAAATTATGGACGAAGAATAGGCCTCGGAAAATATAAAATTTGATTATTGGCCATAACCTTAATTGTTAAGTGTTTGGCTTTAATTCAGAAACCAGTTTTTTTAACCCCTTTTTTATGGATACTTCTATTTGATTGTATCCCGGAATGGTTTTCCCTGTAAATATAAAAAAAACAGCTACTTGTTTTTCAACTATTTCATCGTAAAATTTCGATTTATTAAGCCGGTAAACTTCCCGCATTCTTCGCTTAATTAAATTGCGGTGAACAGCGCGTTTAAAATTTCGTTTCCCAACGGAGAATGCCGCCTGAACCTTAAAATTTGATGGCAGTGAAGTTTCGAGATAAACAATTTTTACAGGGAATGTAAAGATGGGTTTACCTTCCAGAAAAAGTTTATCGATTACTTTTTTGCTGCAAAGGCGTTCGTCCTTTTTAAACGAACATTTAATGTTTTCCCTGTCGATATTTTCCGGTAAATTATTCATTTCGAAACAAAAAAGGCTATTCGTCAGTTGACAAACAGCCTTTCAAAATTATACTTATTTTTCTGATTACACTTTATTGTTCTTCTTAATAAACTGTTCCAATGCCATTGTCATTGAAGGAGCTTCAGCGGTTGGGGCTTCAATATCGAGCCTCAATCCGGCATCGCGCACAGCTTTTGCTGTTGTTGGGCCAAAACAGGCAATTTTAGTATCGTTCTGCACAAAATTTGGAAAATTCTGCATTAGCGATCTAATGCCCTGCGGACTAAAAAACACAAGGATATCGTACTTAATTTCACTAAGGTCAGATAAATTGGCGCTAACTGTATGGTAAAGAATTGCCTTTGTGTATTTATATCCTTCGGCATCGAGCAATTCGGGTATTTCCTGTTTGTGGATATCAGAAAGCGGTACAAGGAAATTTTCCTCTTTGTGCTTTTTCATCACATTAATCAAGTCAGAAAATTTTCCGTCAGCATAAAATATTTTACGCTTGCGGTAAACGATATACTTTTGCAAATAGAAAGCTGTTGCTTCCGAAATACAAAAATATTTCATTGTATCGGGTATTGCTAACCGTAACTCCTGGCTTACCCTGAAAAAATGGTCGATGGCTGTTCTACTCGTAAAGATAACTGCCGAGTGATCCAAAATAGAAATTCTGGAAACGCGGAATTCCTTGCCGGGAACACCTTTAACCTGGATAAACGGTCTAAAGTCTATTTTCAAACCATATTTTTCAGCCAGTTCAAAATACGGTGACTTTGCCGTGTTGGGGTCCGGCTGCGAAACGATAATGCTCTTAACTTTCAAAATATTCTTTTTTTAGTGAAATTTATCCCTTTCTTAATCAACAACTATTTTATAAATTAAAAGCAAGGGTAACAATTCAAGGGTACAAAGGTACAAAAAGAGATAAAATATTGGAAACTGTTTTTTCAATAAAATTGAGATTCCTCTTTTTAATAACATCAAATAAAAAACAACTACCGCAAAAACCCCTGCAAATACTGCAAATAAAGGATTACCTAAAGGATCGTATGCAATTAATGCCACTATCGGAAAAAGAATAATTCCGGTTCCGCGATTAAAATTATCCATGTTAAACAGAAATTCACCTGTATCTGAAGCGCCGATAAATATCGATCCGAGCGCCTGGTAAGCTAATTTTTTACATACAAAATAAACGATTACAGCTCCCAGTGTTTGAGCATAAATTGAAAATCTAAAAAGTTCGTTGCCTGATGAAGCCATAACAATAACCTGGAAAACAAAAATTGAAAATATAATGTAATACAAAACTTCCAACCGGAATGCCCCGTGCAGTATGGTATAATTTTTTTCGCGAAACATGCGAAATGACGTTGAATAATTGATGAGCGAATGAAACAATGTGCTGATGTATTTCGAATAACCTGCTCTCACGCTGGCCAAAAGTATAAATGCAAGAAACAAAATAATGGTCAGCCAATCGCTGCCGGGGTATCTTTCTTCGCGGGAAATCATATTAAGGCCCTTCCATAAAATATGCTCAACAAAACTTGTGTCGGGCTGATATCGTGAATCGCCGATAAATATTTTTTCTTCGGGATGAATTTGCCAGAAACGGAACAGTGGGTCTGAAGGTGTCAATAATGTCGAATCAATCAGAAATGTTGCAGAGTCATGAATAAAGGACGAAGGTGGAATATTCCCAAAAGTTACAGTATCAAATCCGGTCTGTTGGTTTGACCAATCTGCCCCGGGGTTGCTGTATTTACCAAAATCCTCCATTTTCTGTATTAAGTTGGCAAAGATATTAAATGAATATGGATTGTTGTTTTATGATTTGTATTTTTACCCGCAAATGCCTGTAACTATTCAACAAAGCAACCCAACAATTTACCTTGCACCCTTGCAGGGATTTACCGATTTTGTTTACCGAAAAGCTTACCATGAAATTTTTCGGGGGATTGATGCCTTTTTTATCCCTTATATTTCGGTAAAAAACAACCAGGTTTTAAAGAAATACGAAAAAGAAATTTTACCTGCTAACAATCTGCAAAACCGGGTTATTCCGCAGGTTCTGGCAAGTGATGCCGGCGAAATGCTGTTTCTTTCCCAAATTCTGTACGACAAAGGCTACAGCGAAATCAATCTCAACCTGGGTTGTCCGTATCCGATGGTGACCAAGCGTGATATGGGCGCCGGACTTTTGCCACAACCCGATAAATTGCAGGCGATTTTAACCTCCTTTTTCGAAAAATCCAACCTCAAACTATCGGTTAAACTGCGGGCAGGGCTGCTATTGCCAAATGAGATTGAACAGATTGTCCCGGTGCTAAACCAGTTCCCGTTAACCGAAGTCATCTTTCATCCCCGGATTGCAAAGCAACTTTATGAGGGTGAGATTTACCTTTCCGCTTTTCAAATTGCTCAACAGCATTTAAAGCACAAACTGGTTTATAATGGTGATATTTTTTCGGTTGATGACTATCAGAAATGCACACAAAAATTCCCTGAAACCAACCACTGGATGCTGGGCCGCGGAGTTTTAATGAATCCTTTTCTTCCGGAAGAGATAAAAAATATTGAAATTACGGCAAAGGAAAAATCAGATAAACTTAAAGAATTTCACCGCCTGATTTTAAAATATTACTCCGAAACGATGGATAATGAAGGAAATGCGATTAACAAAATGAAGCAGTTTTGGATTTATTTTAGTTACAACTTCCCTGAACAGAGGAAATGCTTTAAACTTATAAATAAAACAAGTGGACTTTTAAAATACCAATCTGCTGTGAAATTAATTTTTGCGAAATGATTAGTTGGTCGAACAGTTTTCGCGTTCGTACTTTTCCATTAAAGCCATTAAAAGATACATCTCTTTCTCTTCATCATTGTTTTTTGGGCCTCCGCAAATTTCCAGAAACCGCTTTAATCCCTGCTGATAATCTTCTTCTGTTTCTATCTCGTAAATCATAAATCAATGTGCATCGAGCCAATTACCGGCTGCATTCATTTCAACTGTTAACTGTACGCCAATATCAACAGCGCCTTCCATTTCAGTTTTTACAATGTGCATTACCTGCTCCAGCTCGGTTTTCAACACATCGAAATTCAATTCGTCGTGTACCTGAAGTACCATTTTCGAACTCAATTTCAACATTTCAAATTGCCGGTAAATATTAATCATCGCAATTTTAATAATATCGGCAGCCGAACCCTGAATTGGTGCGTTAATCGCATTTCGCTCCGCCATTCCGCGCACTACCGCGTTGGCAGAATTGATGTCGGTTAAATAACGTTTCCTGCCCTTAATTGTTTGAACAAACCCTTGATTTCTTGCCAGTTCGATCTGTTTGTCCATAAATTGTTTGATTTTGGGGAAATTCTGGAAATATCCGTCGATTAACTCTTTTGCTTCAGAGCGGGGAATATTTAACCGCTGCGAAAGCCCGAAAGCCGAAATACCGTAAATGATGCCGAAGTTGGCTGTCTTTGCTTTCCTCCGCATTTCGCCACTTACATCTTCTTCGGGGATCTGGTAAATTTTGGCTGCAGTTATCGCGTGTATGTCTTTCCCTTCATTAAAAGCCTTTAACATCTCTTCATCCTGGCTCAATGCAGCCATAATCCGCAGTTCAATTTGCGAATAGTCGGCAGATAAAAAAGTGTGGTTTTCGTCTGACGGAATAAACGCTTTTCGTATTTCACGGCCGTTTTCGGAACGAATCGGAATATTCTGAAGATTCGGGTTCACCGAACTTAACCGCCCCGTTGCCGCAATCGCCTGATTGTATGAAGTATGAATCTTGCCGGTTTTTTTATCGACCAAAAGCGGGAGCGCTTCAACATAAGTTGAAAGCAACTTTTTCAATCCCCTGAAATCAAGTATCTTTTGTACAATGGGGTGTTTATGTACCAACTGAACCAACGTATCTTCCGCAGTTGAATACTGTTTTGTCTTTGTTTTTTTAGCGTTCGAATCGATTTTCAGTTTTTCGAAAAGGATAAGCCCAAGTTGTTGCGGCGACGATACATTAAAAGATTGGCCCGCCAGTTCTATTATCTCCTTTTCGAGTTGAATTATTTGCTCGAGCAATACAACTGCAAACTTATTTAGTTCGTCGGAATTGATTTTTACCCCGGCATTTTCCATGTGCACAAGCACCGGAATCAGCGGCATTTCCATTTTTTCAAATAATTCGCGGACTCCAAATTTATCCAAATCAGGGTCGATTTTCTGTTTTAACTGAAAAGTAAGATCGGCATCTTCGCACGAATAATCGCGCAGTTTTTCGGGAGAAACCGAACGCATGGTCATCTGATTTTTGCCTTTCTTCCCGATTAAATCATCGGTAGGTATTTTTTTATAGTTGAGGTAAATGTCGCACAGAAAATCGAGGTTGTGTTTTAAATCGGGTTGAATGAGGTAGTGAGCCAGCATCGTGTCGTACAATTTGCCTTTCACATTTATTCCGTAATTGCTCAGCATCAGCATGTCGAATTTTATATTTTGCCCGATTTTGGTAATATTTTCATCGGCAAATATTTCGCGGAACTCTTCGATTACTATTTGTGCATCTTCCTGGTTTTTAGGTATTGTTACGCAATATGCCTCGTGTTTTCTGAAAGCAAACGAAATACAAACAATATCCGACGATTGCGTGTCCAGTCCGGTAGTTTCGGTGTCGAAACAAAACTCTTCCTGAACCGAAAGTTCGGCGCGTAAACTTGCCCGTTGCATTTCGTTTTCGATTAAATAATACTGGTGCGGGACGGTTTCAATCGTTTCCATCTTTTTCCCGATTGTAATCATTTCTGGCGATCCCATGTCAAACAACGTTCCCTGGAAATTCATTTCCACCGGAGCCGGTGCTTCTTTTAGCTTTAACCGCTGAATCAGTGTCCTGAATTCGAGTTCTTCGAAAAGCGCAATCAGCGCTTCCTTGTTCAGCGGGTCGCGGGTAAGATTTTTTGTATTGAATTCGATGGGAACATCCAAAATAATGGTGGCCAGCTTCCCCGAAAGCCGCACCTGTTCTTCAAATTCAATTAAATTCTCTTTTTGTTTGCCTTTCAGTTTGTCGATGTTTTGATAAATCCCATCGATGCTGCCAAAATCGGCAATCAGCTTTTCGGCAGTTTTTGGCCCAATTCCGGGGCAGCCCGGAATATTATCGGCGGTGTCGCCCATTAATCCTAAAATTTCGATTACCTGGTCAGCCGTTTTAATCCCGAAATTTTCCTGTACCTCTTTTAATCCCCAAACTTCGGCATCATCACCACTTTTGCCAGGTTTGTACATAAAAATATGGTCGGAAACCAATTGTGCATAATCTTTGTCGGGGGTCATCATGTAAGTTGTAAAACCCTGTTTTTCTGCTTCTTTGGCCAGTGTCCCAATCACATCGTCGGCCTCGAAACCAGCCAATTCGATAATTGGAATATTAAACCCTTCAATAATTTTACGGATATACGGAATCGATTTTCGCAGATCTTCGGGCATTTCTTCGCGGTGAGCCTTGTATTCGGGAAACATTTCGTGCCTGAAAGTTGGCGCCGAAACATCGAAAACAACACCAATATAATCGGGTTTTTCTTTCTCCAAAACCTGTACGATGGAATTTGTAACACCCAACATTGCCGAGGTATTTACCCCTTTCGAATTAAAACGCGGATTGCGGATAAAAGCAAAATAACTTCGGTAAATCAATGCATAAGCATCGAGGAGGAAGAGTTTTTTAGCGTTATTTTCAGACATGATTTAAATTTTTACTGATTATCGGATGCAAACCATTCGGCAAACGAAGTTATTGTTTCGTACAAACGAATGCTAAATAAATTAACACCTGCAGGCAAATGTTGTTGAAGAATTTCGGCAATGTAAGCTGCAATATTTTCGGAAGTAGGCTGAAAATCGACAATGATAATACGTTCGTTTGTTTGCCTGAGCAACTCCTGCTGATTTTCGGGCGCCAGCCGGTTTACCATCAAAGCATGATCGAACCGGTTTACTACTTGTGTTTTTACAATCTCTTTTATTTCGCTGAAGTCGAGAACCATCCCGTCTTTCGGATGACCAGGCTCATTTCGGGGTTCGCCGGCAACAGTAACTTCGAGATTATATGAATGTCCGTGAATATTCCGGCACAAGCCGTCGTATTCGTACAATGTGTGCGCCATTTCGAAATGAAACCGTTTTGTGATCCTTATTTTTGGCATAGTTCAAACTTAATTTCAAGGCGTGAAAGTACAGAATTTTAACTTCCTTATTTTTTATTCTGTTATTCTCCAAATTTTTCAGAAAATAAGAAATAAGGAACAAAAAATAAGAAATACGAAACCCTGTTTAAAAATAAATCTGTGTTTGAAGAATTATCTGGCCTTTTGAGCTGGTCCATAATTGCTGATCGTCAACTTCGGTATAAATAGGGCGCGAGGAGTATTGCAAAGTCCATTTTATGTTGTGCCCGTACATCAGCCAGTTGATGCCGGCATCGAACTGCAAAGAAGTTTCATCTAACGCTTCGAATTTTTTAAAAGTTAAAGCGCCGTAAGGCTGAAACCGGTTTTTCATGCCTTTACCGGGAAGCATATAACCCAACTCTGCCCGCCCGATATGGCCGGCGCCAACTTCCCATTCAGCAGTTCCAATACCCTGCGGAAGCGCCAGTTCAGCAGGCATTCGCGAAACATTCATTTTACTCATGGAGCGAATATGATCCCTTCCAAAGAAATTATAATAGTATCCCATGTACGAAGTAACTGCCCCGTTATTTTTTGTTGGCATATCGAGAAAAACATCAACGGCGGCCAAAAAAATATCACTGATTTCCGATTTACCGTCCCACTGCCCCACCATTGCCTCGGGGTGGTAATACATTCCTGCGCCAATGTTGAACAGTTTTGCCCTGCCCAGGTTATTCATGGTCATATACGGAAAAAGATGGTCTTCATTATCAAAAAACTGCCATTGAAAATATCCTTTTACTGCCAGATTTTCATTAATCCGCTCGGTTGTTTTGTCCGGAAAACCATATTCGGTGCCCACTTCAAATGGTTTAACCACCGAAACCTGGTAATGAAAATCATCAAGTCTACCTTTGGCATAAATTCCAAGTTGCCGGCCAAACTCATCGAAAGTGCCGGCAACAGGATAGACAAACCCGGGATTGTCAACCACCAGAAACTCGAGCAATTTACAGTTGGCATATCGCGAAATGCCATTCCACGTATTTAGCCCAAAACCCAAGTGCAGTCGGTTTTTACTTACAATAAATTCGGTTTCGGCGTTGTATAAATTAATGGCGGGTTTTCGTTCAGAGCGGTAAGTAACACCATCGACCCCGATTTGGGTATATATAAAAACCCGATCTATCAGGTAAGTATAAAAAATAAGGCGGCTGCGACGAATTCCCAAATCTATATCGCTGTATTGCTCCACTCCGTTTTTATCGGGATTGTTCCAGTTGTAACGGGTCCAGATTTGGTTCACCATTACCATTCCGGCATACGAACTTTTATCTTCGGAAAGATTTATACGAAGGTTCGGCATTTTTAATTCGTCTTGAGCAAAACCAGTAACCAGGTTAAAAAGAAAGATGCCGGTTATTGTAAGTTTTAAAAATCGGTTCATGAAATGGAATTTAGTTTAAAGTTTCGAGTTTAAAGTTCAAAGTCTAAAAATGAAATTGTTTCAAAAATAATATCTGCGCTGAATTTCTGAGTAGTTTCGCAAAAAATATGCGCTGAATTTCTGAAATGAATGAATCAACCTTAAAAATAATTTCAGCCCGTGTGGGATATTCCAATTCCATTTTACTTGTAAATGGTTCAAATTCAATAATTATCGATACCGGGGTAAGAGGGCATTTACACCTTTTTTAAACACTGTTGAAACAGTTCAGTTTAAAACCAACCGATATAAAACTGATTATTTTAACTCACACCTACTACGATCACACCGGAAATTTGAAAGTATTGGTTGAATATACCGGTGCAAAGGTTCTCGTACACAAAAATGAGTTTGAAAATCTGAAAAGTGGATTTATCCCAATTCCAACCGGGCAGGGTACTTATTCTAAATTTATTTCCAAAGTAGGGCGAATCGTTTACCCAAAATATGCCTCACCAAAACCTTATGCTGCCAATTTTGTAAACGAAAATGAATATGATTTGCACGAATTTGGAATAGAGGGGAAAATCATTTCAACGCCGGGCCACACTGAAGGTTCGCAGTCGGTTTTGTTTGGTAAAAAAGTCATTTCGGGCGACACATTTATCAACTTGCCAAACGGAATTATTTTCCCGCATTTTGCCAATGACCCCAAAACCTTACTTGAAACCTGGCAAAAACTATTCGATTCAGGCATTGAAGAAATCTATCCCGGCCACGGAAAACCGTTTAAAGTGGATAAGGCAGTTGAGGAGTTTGAGCGGTGGAAGAAGAGGATTCTTTTGTGAGAATCTTTCATTTGGGGGAGAATAATTTTAGATTATTACTCGAATAATATCCCCATAAAGAATCAACCAATTCCCAAAAAGGGCATAAACGAATCTTTGTTGATGATCTCAATTTCGCTGCAATTGTACTGTTCAGAGAATGCGGAAGGCATTTTTTTACTTTTTGATTTTTCCCATTTAAACTCGTAAACCTTAAACCTGCCGGCGGATTCTTCAACCCAGTCAATTTCCTGTTGTTGATGCGTGCGCCAAAAATAGATGTTGGCAAACTGCATGCTGTAATGCAGATACTTTATTCTTTCAGCGATTAGAAAATTCTCCCAAAGCGCACCTGTATCAGTTCTGAATTCCAAGGGTTGAAAGTTATTTAAAAGTGCATTTCTGATTCCGGTATCGTAGAAATAGATCTTCCGGCTGGTGCTGATTTCATTGCGAAGGTTTCGGCTTAAGGGCTGTAAACTGAAAACCACGAATGCCTTTTCCAGCAAATCGATATAGCTGCTTATCGTGTTTTTATCCACTTGCACCAGGTTGGCCAACTCGTTGTACGAAACCAGGTTCCCAACCTGAAATGCCAAAGCTCGTAGTAGTTTATCCAGAATTTCGGGTTTTCTGACACCTTTATACGACAATAAATCTTTATACAAATAGCTGCTGGCCAGTTGCTTTAAAACTTCAGTTTCGTTACCCGTATTATTAATAACATCGGGATACATCCCGAATATTATTCTTTGCTCGAGTTGTTGTAACGCTGAAATGTAACCAACATGTTCATATAGTTCTTTCCAACAGATTGGATAAAGCATGTATTCCCATTTTCTGCCAGTCAGGGGCTCATTGATTTCACTGGAAATTTCAAGTGATGAAGAACCGGATACGAGCAACTGAACGCCTTTAAACTGATCGGTAATCAGTTTCAGGGTTAGCCCAATGTTTTTTACCCGTTGGGCTTCATCAATAAAAACCAGGTCGTGAGATCCAATAATCGATCTTAATTGCTCTGTATTAATCCCTTGTAAACGATTACTTACAAAGGGATCGTCGCAGTTTAAAACAATACTTTTTTCGTTTTGCTGAACTATTTTTTCCAACAGGGTTGTTTTTCCGGTTTGCCTTGGGCCCATTATTACAATTGCTTTCCCAGTCGAAAGTTTTTGTTGGATTATTGACTCTAATGTTCTTGATATCATAGATTCAGTGATTGTATTCACCAAAAATAATAATATTTGGTGATTATATTCACTGAATTAACGATTTTTCGATAAAATGAGTTATTTTCTTACCGTTTGCAAATTATCCCAAAAACACAGCGTGAAACCTGGCAAAACCTGTTCGTTTTGGGTATAAAAGAAATTTACCCCGGGCATGGGAAGCCGTTAAAAGTGGAAAAAGCGTTAGGATAATTTGAGAAGTGGAAGAAGAATTTCAATAAAAAAGAGGCGGAACTTTTCAAATTCAATTCGCCCGAATTAAATTCTAATGCATATTCACCGTCTTGAATTTGGTTTTAAATGATGAATTCCAAATTTTATTGAAATTTTTGATTGAAATAATAACAAACATACCAAACACCACTTTCAACTTACTAACAAGTCATTTCAACCAACAAAAAAATATTACCGGATATAAAAAAAAATTTCTCATGGAATTATCAAAACAAAAAGCCGGCAGTACTACCGGCTTTTATCTGAATTAAAGGTTAACGAATTTAAGTGGGAGGGCATCAGCCTGTGCGCTGATTGATTTCTTTAAAATGTGTGGTAAAGTTTAGTGGTTTAAAAATAGTGATTTTCGCCGTTATTAGGCATACATTGTTTTATTCTACTCATTTTATTAGTTTTGTAACAATCAAAAAAGAAATGAAAGGATTAAATCTTATTCCTTATATAGTGGAAAAAATATTGCCTTCAGAACCTGAAAAGATTATTCTTTTTGGTTCTTTCGCATACGGACAACCTAACGAGGATAGTGACATCGATATTCTGGTTGTTACTAAAGATGACATTATTCCGCAAAGTTTTGCTGAAAAAAGTAAGATATATGTTCAGGTTTCAAAAATGATTTCGGAAATAAAGAAGGAATTCCCAATCGATTTAATTGTTCATACAAAGGCTATGCATCAGTTATTCATAGAAAACAACAGCTTATTTGCCAGGGAACTTTTAACAAACGGAAAAGTACTGTATGAAAAGCATGACTAAAGATTGGCTCAAGAGCGCTCAGGGTGATTTGTTATTGATAAAAACCATAATTGATAAGGAAGAATTGACCCACCTTTCCGCATTTCATGCACAACAGGCTATTGAAAAAGTTTTCAAGGCAGTAGTTGAGGAATATGAACTGGGTTTTATAAAGACACATTCACTTGAAACACTTTATAACAAAGTGAAATCGTTTATAACAATTACAAATGTTGAAACACTTATTATACTTGATCAACTTTATATTGATGCCAGATACCCTGGTGAATATGGATTACTTCCGCATGGAAAACCTACATTAACTGAAGCGTTGGAATTTAATACATTTGCTGTTGAAATCTTTGTATTGTCAAAAAAGTAATTATCTAAAACTGATACGAAATCTTTTTTACCCTCCCTGAACATTTTTCACCGGAATATCAACCGTTACACGTGTTCCGGTTTCTTCTTTTTCAGGATGAAGATCTTCAATTCTTACTTCAAAATTTGTTTTTCTCAGGTGGTTAATAATTTTCAACCGTTCCAAAACAATCCCAATCCCCCGCGATGTTTTCCCGGGTAGGTTGCTTTTGTGAGCCTCAGCCTTTTTACGACCTATACCATCATCTTCTATCGAACATTTAAGCGAACCTGTTATTTCTTTAGAAAACCTGATTTTTACAAACCCCTTTCGTCCTTCCAAACCTCGTACCCCATGCCAGATGGCATTTTCGATAAATGGCTGCACCATACCAGGAAACACCATCAAATCCAATGATTCGATATTTTCGCTTATTTCGATTTCGTAATCGAATTTATCGCCAAAACGCAAATGTTCAAGCTGAAAATAGTCTTTTATCGATTCTATCTCTTTTACCAAAAGGATGTAATCGTTCGAAAGATTTCCAAGAAAAGAGCGGATAAGCCTTGAAAAATCGGAAATATAACGGTTAGCCGAAAGACGGTCGTTTTGCGAAATAAAATAGTTAATTGAGTTTAGCGAATTAAAAATAAAATGAGGGTTCATTTGTCCACGTAAACTTTCAAGTTTCAGTTCATCCTGCTGTTGGCGAGCTCTTAACCTGAGCTGACGGTTGTGTGTATAAATGAAATAACTTATAATACCTGCAACAATCAAAAAAATGAGAATCCGAAACAGCCAGGTTTGGTAATAATATGGAGGAATTTCGATTAATAAATTGGTTTTCGAAACCCACTCTCCGTTTTTATTGGTTGCCTGAATTTCCAACCGGTACTTTCCGGGTGAAAGACTGGAGTAATTCACCGCCCGGTTCCGGTGGTCGGTTTCAGTAAATTTATCATTCTCTCCACCAAGCCGGTAGCGGTATTTGGTCTTTTCAGCATTTACAAAATCGAGACAAGCAAAAGTACAACTGAAATTGTTGTCACCCTTTTCCAGTTTTATTGAATTGCATTCGTAAATGGCTTTCTCAAAATACCGGCTCGCTCCTGAGACTTTAAAACCGGTAATTACCAATGGTGCGGTATAAAGTTCAATTTCAGTTTCGATACTGTCGGGATAAAAACTTACAATGCCACCCATTCCGGCAAAAAACATTTCGCCATCGGGGGCGAGATATGTATTGTCCGAATTAAATTCGTCAATTTTTAAACCGTCTTCTGGTCCGAAAATCCTGAACTGCCCTGTTTTTGGGTTAAAGCGCGAAATTCCATGATTTGTCGATATCCATAAATTCCCTTTTTTATCCTTTTGCATCCCGTAACAAGTATTATTTGAAAGTCCGTCGGCAGTTGTATAAATTTTCGATTTTCCGGTAGTCTTGTCGAAATGAGCCAAACCCGCACCCAGCATCGAAACCCACAAATCATTGTTATCGCCTAAAACAATGTCTTCCACATTAAATAATCCGTTTGCCAGCGTATAAACAGCAATTTCATTAAAATTATCGTCGTAGTGAAAAATCCTGCTCTCATTTCCCCCAATCCACCAGCCGATATCGTTATCCCGGGTAATGCAGTACAAGCCTATTTTTGAATCTACCTCAAATGTTTTAATTGGCGAAATCGATTTTGTTTTAATGTTGTATTTAAAAATTCGGTAAAACCCACAATCAGTATTTCGTCTCCAAATTTTTTCAGATGGACAAAACTATTTGGTAATGTTTTATCTTCTATCCCGGTTTTTTTTTAAATTACTTTTGAAAACTCCTTCGTAGCATAATCATAATACAATAAAAGCTTTTGAAAATAACCAATCCAGATACCCATCGAATCTTCTATAAATGCCCTTGGTCGTTGTGCCAGTTTCCAGGTTTCATTATCCAGCGGGGTAATTTGCTTTACAGTTCCATCCGTGTCGTGCAAAAAAATACGGTTGATGTTTGTTGCACCACCCCACACGGTTCCATCAAGGTCTTTCAAAACAGGGAAAAAAGCATTAAGTCCTGCTTCAGGGTTCAGTTCAAAAAAATAGTGTTTAAAATTGCGGTGTGTCTGAATAATTCGGGTAAGCCCAGTTTGGGTTGAACCCGATGCTATTACGCTTTGCCAAAGGATTTTCTGTTTATCAACAAACCAGGTTTCAACAAACACAGGTTGAATTTCAGTATTTACATAGCCTGAAATTGGAAGATAATTTTCATGCCTTGAATAGGCCTCCCTTAATTCGTTGATTTTTAACGTGTCAGCACTTTCATTTACCGGCAAAAATTGCTCATAACAGGGAAGTACTTCGCATTATCGAGCGTACCAATAAATTCAGAAACTAATAAAACCCCATTTTTTTCATAGCACCTGAAAAACAACATTTTATCATTCTCATGAGCACAAATCCAAAGACCGTTATCGTTATCGAAAACAATATTCATTGGCCCATTTTTTTCTAAATCTTTAAGCTTAATATCATATTCAGTTTTAATTGTTTCAAAACAGTTTAACTGATAATTCCACCGCAGCAAACCAACATTTGTATTGCACCATAGCTTTCCTTTCTTGTCGAGTTCCATTCCCCCCACAAATCTGTACCTGAACTGAGTAAAATTATCAGTTTCGCGGTTGTATTTCGAGATTCCACCACCACCGCAAACCCACACATTGTTTTGAAAATCAACTAGTACCTTATCGCAGATAAAATAGGCCAGCGACGAATTGTCAGAAGGGTTCTGATAATAGTTTCTGAAATCGTAACCATCATAACGGCTCAGCCCGTCCCATGTGGCAATCCACAGAAAACCAGTGCTGTCCTGATTAATTTGGCGAACGTGATTGTGTGGCAGGCCGTTTTCGGTTGTAAAAGTTTTGGTAAAATAGTTTTCCTGTCCGTGCACATAAAAATCACAGAGAAAAAAAACAATAACAGAAACAAAAAGGAAAACTTTGATTTGCATTTGAATTCAATATCAAAGCATAAAGATAAAATTTTCAGGGTATTTCTGAATCCTTATTTAAACTCAATTGTCGTTGTCCCAATGTTATTACCATCGGCAAATAAATCGATGGTGTAAGTACCTATCATTAACTCTGCTTCGCCAATATTATCCCAGTAAATTGCCACGGGCAAATCCTGTCCTTCGTAATTCACTTCGCGCATGGCCGAAAACGGAATTCTAAGGTCTTCGAACTGAAACAGATCGTTGGGCGATTTGGTCATTAACTGTTGATCGGGGCGCATAATACGCACATAAATATTTTTTGCCCCGCGTTTTGATGTTATATTTTTACTTAAAACAAACGAAATGCGGATTTTTTCGATGCGTTTGGCAAATTTTGTTTCCTTGCTGCGCGAGTTTAACCCTTCGGCAATCAATTCGCGTGCTTCGAGCTGGGCGGCGCGTTGCAGGTTTTTTTGGAGATTATCTTTTTCCTGGCTCAACTGCTGTTTTTCTATTTCAGCCTGCTTAAATTGCTCTTTCACCTGGGTGTTTTCTTCCATAAGTTGTTCATTTCGCTTGTTAAGCGAATCGATTTGCACCACAAAATCGCGCATTATTCCGCGCAGTGTGGTTACCTGTTTCTGGTAATCTGTTATTTTCTCGTAACTCACCCGTTTGGTTTGCTCCACTTCAATCAGCAAATCCCTCACTTTGGCCTGTGCAATAAATAGTTGCTCGTTAATGGTAGCGTTTTCGGTTTTTAGCATATCATAACCAGCAACTATTTGAGTAAGTTCCTGTTGAATAGAGTCTTTTTCTGCCCTGATATCGCCAAGTACCATCTGATTTTGTTTGCGCTGCATAAAAAACAACACAATCATCACCACAAGAATTACCGAAAGAGCAATTACAATGATATTGCTTCGAAGGTTTTTTGATTGTTTTGTTATGTTTTCCAATTCGCTCATTTTTTTTTGATTGAGTTCTTTAATGGTTTTTTTAAGCCACCTTTTTCACCTCTGCCGATAGCCGTCCGAGAGCGGCGTCAGCTTCTTTGAGCGCATCGGAAATCAATGTGCTAAAGTATGTTTTAACCAGTTTCCGATTATCTTTTCCATCGGGATGATTTGCCCGAAGCCTCAATTCACGGTGTTTTTGAATCACTTCGCCTGCAATTTTCAAAATTGCTTCTTCATCAACTTTGGCATTGTATTCCAACACATAAAAAATGTCGTTCAATACCAGCGACATCAGCAAATCAATGTCTTTTTTTAAGTTTTTTACGCTTGCCATATAAATTCCGATTTATTTTTAAATATAACCATTTTTAGTTAAAACACAGGAGTATTATCTCATTATCCCCGATCCGCCGCTTCCCTGCATAAAGTTTTGCATTTGCTGCGGACTTTCGCCTTTTCCCTTTTCTTTTCTCGCCTTTTCTTCAGCATCTTTTCGTTGTTGTTCTTCGAGTTCAATGTCGCGAATTTTTTTAACAAAGGTTAAATCGGGTTTCAAATCCCAACTGTACTCTTTCTCCCAGTTCGACCTTACCTTAATTACCTCGTTTATATACGAAACTCTTTCGGGCTGAACTTTGTCCTGATAACTTCCTGTATCCCATTTACCATTTCCGTTTTTATCGTAAATAACCTTTACTATATATTTTTCGGGCTTTAAATAATCAAACAAAACACTCCCGTTTTTTTCGATCATTTTTTCAGCAACAACTTTTTCATTGGCGCTGTTAGTCACCAGTTGAACAATGATTGGCATTTCAACACAGGTAAATTTTAAAGAAACAGTTCCATAATAATCCTCAGCACGCCCCGAAAATTTAGTTGTTAATTTTCTACTGGTAACTCCAAAAATATTTGTACTGGCTGCCGAATCAATTTCAAGGGTGTAATTTGTTTCAGGTTCCCACTGATACAAAATATTATATTTGCGGTACTCGGTTGTATCTTTTTCAAATTTGAAAATCAATGGTTTTTTAAGCGAATCTTCGGCTAAATAAAGGACAATTTTTGTGCTATCGAACAAAGAAACCGGCTCTGCCGCGGTGATTCCAATATTTTCATTTAACTCAACAACCGAACTGCTGATATTGGTTTGCCAGTTAAATTGAACTACCGGTTCAGGTATTTCTTCTTCGTCCTCCGATTTTTTCTTTTTCTTCGGTCGATCATCCACTTTATCAACAAAATTCATGGCAACTGTATCTCTCTGCAAATAAAGCTTGCTTAAAGAATCTAACTGAAGATAGCAAACTTCCATCAACAATGTATCTATCCGTGCCACTGTGGTATCAGCAATCCAGACAATCAACGAGTCAGCATTTTCGTTGTATTCTATTTGATACCAATTGGTTGCATTGTTTTCAATCAAATTCAACTGAAAAGAATCTTTTACCGATTCGTTAAAAACGAAAGTGCATTTGTACCGGGTATCTCTTGTTGATGTCTTCAGATATTGGTCGAAAATATTTTCAGTAAACTGGCGTAAATAAACAGGTAGTGGAAAAAAATCAGTGTGGCCGTAAACCACAATTGTATCTGTTTTGGTAAAAATGGTATCCACCTCTTCAACATATTTTGCCGATGGAATTATTAACGAATCTTCGAACGCCATTTCCTCTGCGCCCTCATCGTACAACAAATTGGTGTTTCCATCCGTAAGTGATAAAAGATGATATTTCCCCGGGGCAATGTTGTCAATCATAAAAACACCTTCCTTGTCGGTTTTGGCAATGTAATCGGGCCTGACCGAATAAACGGCCGAATCGTGTAAATTCCTGTGCAGCAAAACCAATCCTTTATCAACGGGTTCAAGGTTAAACGCATTCATAAGCCTGCCCGTTACGCGCAATGAATCGAAAACATTACCTGTACTAAATGAAAACCGAAAATTCTCGAGCCCGTTTTTTTCGTTATTATCGGCTATAGAATTCTTAAAATCGAGCGAATAGGTTGTACTGTCTTTTAAATCTTCATTAAACTCGATTACCAGTGTTTTTGATTTTGTCCGAATAATGGGTTTTTTAATCATGGGTGGCGAAATAACCAATGCTTCCGAAATCTCTTCCATTGCGATATACTCGTTAAAAGTGAGTTTTACATTGTTGCCTTTGAAATTTACCGATTTGTAACCCGGGTCGGTTCTAACCAGCACCGGAGGAATTGTATCTTTTGCTCCACCCACCGGCATACCAGGGTTTGCACACGACGAAATAATTACAATCCAGGCAAGTGCAGCAACAATTAAAATTGGTATTTTCCCCTTAATCTTCATTCGTTTTTAACGGACTACAAACATACAAATTCCTGCAAACATTGAAAGTTATGGTTTGTTAAATAAAATATGCTAACTTGTTCTGTCATAAAAAATAGCACAAATGTCAAAGAATAAAAAGAAAAAAGGGGGTTTTAAAAACATAAAAGCCGACACCTTTAACAAAAAGAAATTAAAAAACTCGATTATTACAACCCTTTACGGAGACCCGGGTAAAACTGTAAATTACAAGCAGATTTCGACCTGGCTCGGCATTAAGGATTTGGAGACGCGCAAGCTGGTGAACGCAGTTTTGCAGGAACTTCACGACGATGGTTATCTCGAACAAATTGTGCGCGGAAAGTATAAGCTAAAAGCAAAGTCGGGGACTGTTGTCGGAATTGTTGACTTGCAATCACAGGGTTTTGCTTACGTCAACAGCGACGAAGTTGAACGCCCTGTTCTCGTTTCGTCGCGCAACCTGAACCATGCCATGGCGGGCGATAAAGTGCGGATCAGGTTGTTTGCGAGCCGCAAAAAACACGATTTGGAAGGAGAAATTTTGGAGATTATTGAACGGGCTAAATCTGTTTTTGTAGGCACAATTCAAATTTCGCGAAATTTTGCCTTTTTAATCCCTTCAGGAAAAGTAGGGTTCGACATTTTCATTCCGATAGAAAAACTAAAAGGAGCCAAAAACGGACAAAAAGCCATAGCTGAAATTATTGAATGGCCCGTTAATGCCCGGAGTCCGATTGGCGAAATTAAAGATGTTTTAGGCGATGCGGGAAATAACGACACCGAAATGCACGCCATTTTGGCCGAGTTTGAATTACCGTATAAATTTCCGGTAAATGTTGACAATGCCGCCGAGAAAATACCACTCGAAATTCCTGAAGAAGAAATTAAAAAACGACGCGATATGCGCGGGGTCACTACATTCACCATCGACCCTGCCGATGCCAAAGATTTTGACGATGCCCTTTCGCTGCAAAAACTCAAAAACGGCAACTGGGAAGTTGGCGTTCATATAGCCGATGTAACGCATTATGTTGTACCCAGTTCAATTATTGAAGATGAAGCCCAAAACAGGGCAACTTCGGTTTACCTTGTTGATCGCGTTGTTCCGATGCTGCCCGAGCGGCTTTCGAACGGTGTTTGCTCGCTTCGGCCCAATGAGGATAAACTTTGCTTTTCGGCCATTTTTGAATTAACCGAAGATACCGATTTGGTAAAAGAGTGGTTTGGTAAAACAGTTATTCACTCCAACCGCCGTTTTGCATACGAAGAGGCACAGCAGGTAATTGAAACCGGTGAAGGAGATTTTTCTCAGGAGATGCTGACTTTAAATCAGTTGGCAAATAAATTGCGTGATAAACGGTTTAAAAATGGCTCCATCGCTTTTGAGCGCGTCGAGATTAAATTTGAAATCGATGATAAGGGTAAACCACTTTCGGTATATTTTAAAGAAGCCAAAGATTCAAATAAACTGATTGAAGAATTTATGCTGCTGGCCAATAAACGAGTTGCCGAATTTGTTGGGAAAACCGGCGAAAACAAAACGCCAAAAACCTTTGTCTATCGCATTCACGATAAACCAGACCCCGACAAACTATCCACGTTTAATACTTTTATTCAGCGTTTTGGTTATGGTATTCAACTAACCACTTCGAGGACAATTTCATCATCGCTCAACAATTTACTAAACAACGTAAAAGGGAAGAAAGAACAAAACCTGGTTGAAACGCTTGCCATCAGGACCATGGCAAAAGCAGCATATTCAACCCGTAATATTGGGCATTATGGTTTGTCGTTTGAATACTATTCGCATTTCACTTCGCCCATCCGGCGTTATCCCGATATGATGGTTCACCGGCTTTTGGAAAAATATCTTGCCGGGGCCAGGTCGGCAAACGAACAGAAATACGAGGATCTGTGCAAGCACTCATCCGATATGGAAACCCGTGCTGCCAATGCCGAGCGTGCTTCGACAAAATACAAACAGGTTGAATTTATGCAGGATCACATCGGTAAAATATACCCGGGAGTTATTTCGGGAGTTACGGATTTTGGAGTTTTTGTTGAACTTGAAAATAAAATAGAAGGAATGATTCCGATACGGGAACTGGATGATGATTTCTATATCTTCGATGAAAAAAATTATTCGCTGGTTGGCCGGCACTCGCACAAAACTTACCAGTTGGGCGATGACGTGACCGTTAAAATCTGGCGTACCAACTTAGAAAAAAAACAACTTGATTTTCAATTTGCTACAAAAGCAAGCTGAGTTGGTTTCGAATGACAAATTTGTCTTTCTCAACTATTTACAGGTGTTTTGGAGATATTGTATTTGATATCGTCTGTAAAAGTAAAAAGTTCGAATTTGTTTTTTGGGCAAAATAATTGGTTATATTTGCTTCCTGATCTAACGCATTAAAAAGAGAATAGAATGCAAACCAAAAATGAAAACGGCCATAAAAAAGACCTCAACCGCGAAAACATTTTAAAAATTGCCCGCGATATTTTCAGCAAATACGGTTTTAAAAAAACCACACTCGACGATATCGCTAACGCCGTACGCAAAGGAAAAAGTTCTCTTTATTATTACTTCGAAAGCAAGGAAGATTTGTTTCAGGCAGTTATAATGAAAGAGGTTGATATTTTAGCTCATGAATTGGAAATCGTTATCAACCGGAATACTGATCCGATAGATAAACTGCGTGATTATATTCTCACCAAACTGACCACTTTCAGGGGGTTGGCCAATTTTTACCATGCTATTGAAAATGATGTTACAGCAGTAGGTTTCATAAACGATATCAAACGCCGCTACGAACAGGACGAAATTCGCATGATTAAACGAATTTTGATTGAAGGCGTGCGCAAAAACGAATTTGAAATTTACGATTTTAACCTTGCTGCCATTGGAATTACTACTGCCATAAAAGGTTTGGAAATGCCGCTTTCGGCAGGAACTTACGGCAATGTAAACCTGGAAAACAGCGTTGACATTATTCTGAAGATTATTTGTTATGGAATAATGAAAAGGTAAGTTTAAAAAAATAAAAGCCCGGTTCAACAACCAGCCTTTTCTCAATCAACCTAAACCTAAACTAAACCAAAAACCAAACCATCTTTTAAATGGTGAGCAAAACTGATGTTTGCCCTTGTAGTATCATTAAAACACACTATTGCAAAAAAGGTTTACAAATAGTTGTTTTTTTTCACTTTTTTTTCATTATTTCTGCAACTCAATAATCATGGCCGTTTTAGCCGGAATATTTATTTCAGAAAGTTTTGAAATGTCTTTCGATGTTATAATTTCTTTCCCTTTTTGATGGCCCTTTGTTATTTCTGAGAATCGTTTTGTAGCAACTTTCTTCTCAGTTTCGTTTTTATTCAGTATTATCATCACCACTTCATCGGCATTATAACGGAAATAGACGTAAATTCCATCTTCAGGCACAAAGTGCATTAATTTACCAGAGTGAATTACGGGTTTATTTTTCCTCCAGTTTTGAATTTTGGCTACATAATTCTGCATCTCTTTTTGTTGGTCTGTCAGCCCCTGGCCGGTAAGTGCATTTACTTTATCACCTTGCCAGCCTCCGGGAAAATCGGCACGGATATTACCATGCTCATCTCCGTCATGTCTCATTAAAACTTCGGTTCCGTAATAAATCTGTGGTATTCCGCGCGTGGTTAAAAAGAAAGCAACTCCCATTTTCAATAAATCTACATCTTCGCCAACCTGCACAAAAAAGCGCGACATATCGTGGTTGTCAGGGAAAATAACAAGGTTATCAGCATCGGGATATAAAAAATCGTTGGCAATGGATTCATAAATCTGAATCAAACCACCATCCCAGTTTTCCTTGTTTTTAAGACCGGCGCTTACTGCATTTTGCAACGGAAAATCCATTAACGAAGGCAGATAACATTCATACCCGTCAATATTTTTTTTTTCTTTTTGCCAATACGAAACAATGGCCGGATTTGTTGTCCACTCTTCGCCAACAATATTAAAGTTAGGGTATTCAATCAATACCTGTTTTGTCCAGGTTGCCATCATATCTTTATCGGGATATGGCCATGTATCCTGTCTGATTCCCTCCAGTCCAGCATATTCAATCCACCAGATGCTGTTCTGAATCAGATATTTTTCCATGAAATTGTTATGTTGGTTCAAGTCGGGCATGGTTGGCACAAACCATCCATCAACCATTGCTTTCTGATCGGCTTCCGAAACATGAGGATCCTGGTTTACCGTTCGACGGTGATTAGTGATTTTATATTCGGGGTAATTGTTAATCCAGTCGGCCATTGGCAAATCGTTCATCCACCAATGCTCAGAGCCACAGTGATTAAAAATCATGTCCATAATTAGTTTCATGCCACGTTTATCGAGCTCGTCTTTCAGTTCGCGATATTCCTCGTTTGTTCCGTAACGGGGATCAACTTTGTAAAAATCGGTAGTTGAATAACCATGATACGACACTTTGGTCATATTATTTTCGAGTACCGGATTTAGCCACACTGCGGTAAACCCCATTTTCTGAAGATAATCGAGCGAGTTGATTATGCCTCGTATATCACCACCATGACGACCATTTTTGTCGTTGCGGTTGGGCTTTTCTCTCATTCCCTCCACCCAGTCGTTATTTGGATTTCCGTTGATAAAACGGTCGGGAGTTACCAGGTAAATAACATCAGAACCGTTAAATCCTGTGCGGTTGGCCGAACCTTTTTCGCGGGCTTTTAATTCGTACAGGTAGGTAGCAACTACCTTTTTTTCAGTGGTAAACTGAATTTCAAATTTACCGGGTTGCACATTTCCTGCCAATTTCAAATCGATGAACAGATAATTGGGGCTTTGAACTTTCGAAACCGAAACCAGTTCAACCCCGGGATAATTCAATTTTACATCGGATGAGGCAATTTTTTCGCCATAAACCATCAGTTGTAATTCGGGCGATTTCATTCCTGCCCACCAAAACATGGGTTCTACCCGCTCAACTTTTTGTGAAAATGAATTCAGAAAAAGTGAAATTGCAATAATTGTAAAAAGATGTCTCTTCATTGTGTTATTTATAAAATTCTTTCTTGCTGTTTCCTTCCAGATCAACCGGTTTTCCCCAAATTTCAAGATGAACAGCCACGATTGAATGGTTGATAACCGTTAATTTTTTTTTCTCTTTTTTCAGGCTTAAATGGGCTCCCCTGAAATCTACACGAAATTGATATGATTTCCAGTTGCTGGGTAAAAATGGATTTATAATTAATTTGTTATCACTGGCGCGCATTCCGCCAAAACCCATTACAAATGCCATCCAGGTTCCGCCCATGCTGGTAATATGCAACCCGTCTTCGGTATCGTTGTTGTAATCGTCCAAATCTAACCTTGAAGTGCGCAGATACATTTCGTATGACTTTTGCTGATACCCAATTTTTGCCGCCAGAATTGAATGAATGCAAGGTGAAAGTGATGATTCGTGAACGGTTAGCGGTTCATAAAAGTCGAAATGCCGTTTGATTTCATCCACAGAAAAATCGTTTTCGAACCAAAACATGCTTTGCAAAGTATCGGCTTGTTTTATGTAACACGAGCGCAAAATCCTGTCCCACGACCATTTCTGATTTATTGGTTTATCGCTGGCAGAAAGTTCTGAAACAGGTATTAGTTCCTTATCATCAAAACCATCCTGCTGAAGATAAATATTTCGCTCATCATCGAACGGAAAATACATTTTCTCAATGATATCTTTCCACCGCCTGGTTTCTTTTATAGCGTTAAATTTCCATTTCGAAATCATTTCTTCGTACAAATACGGAAACTCTTTTTGTAAAAATTCGACTGCTTCGAGTGTGTATTTTAAGGTCCACACGGCCATGTAATTAGTGTGGAAATTATTATTCACATTGTTTTCGTTTTCATTGGGCCCTGTTACGCCAAGCATTACATATTGTTGTTTTTTCTCCGACCAGTTGATGCGCTGGCTCCAGAAACGGCTGATTCCCAAAAGTACTTCAAAACCATAGGGGGCGAGATATTCCCTGTCGCCGGTATAATTAATATAGTTATAAATAGCATAAGCAATTGCACCGTTCCGGTGGATTTCCTCGAAGGTGATTTCCCATTCGTTGTGGCACTCTTCGCCATTTATTGTTACCATGGGGTACAATGCCGCACCGCCGTTAAAACCCAGTTTTTCGGCATTTTCGATGGCTTTGGTTAAATGCCTGTGACGGTAAAGCAACAGTTTTTTTGAGATTTCGACAGGCGCTGTGCTTAAATAAAAAGGCAAACAATAAGCTTCGGTATCCCAGTAGGTTACGCCGCCATATTTTTCGCCGGTAAATCCTTTCGGGCCAATATTTAACCGTTCGTCTTCGCCAGAATAGGTTTGGTTTAACTGAAATATGTTGAACCTGATTCCTTGTTGTGCAGCCACATCGCCTTCGATTTTAATGTCGCTGGTTTCCCATTTTTTAAGCCATAAGTTTTTGTGGTTTTCGAAAAGCAAATCAAATCCAGTATTTTTTGCCTGAAATACCAATTCCCTCGCTTTTTCGGCTAAATGGTCGATTGAAAAATCGAGTGATGAGATGACTGCAGCATATTTTTCGATTGTGACAACATCGCCAATTTTTACCTTTACTTTCTGAGTAGTTTCAATATCTATTTCGCTTACTGAATTTATTACTTCAGAATTTTCCTGCATACCATTTTTCAGCACCTGAAAATTCATGGCGGCACAAACCTGGAATTTTGTTTTCAGGGTTTCAAGTGTCAGAGAACCTTCGCAACCATTGATTTCTTTTGAGACTTCAACCCAGAATTTCTCATCGTAGTTGGCGTCTTCGTTAAAAACATCACCGTCGAGATAAGGACTTACCAATATTTCTCCCGAAAAATTGAGTGCTTTTACAGAATAACGAATCGCGCCAATCGCAGTATTATCAATGCTTACGAATCGCTGTGCATTTACTTCAACCTGGTTTCCGTTTTGTAATTCGGCCACAAAACTTCGCGAAAGCAAACCATGTTGCATATTAAGAACTCGATTAAATGAATGTATTTTGACATTTGCCAAATCCAACTCTTCGCCATTAATTGTAAAGTTTATTCCAATCCAGTTGGTAGAATTAATGATTTTGGCGAAATACTCGGGATAACCGTTTTTCCACCAGCCAACCCGGGTTTTGTCGGGATAATAGATTCCTGCGACGTATGAGCCACGCAGTGAATCGCCCGAATATTTTTCTTCGAAATTGGCGCGCTGCCCCATTTTCCCATTTCCAATACTGAAAATGCTTTCGGATACGCGATTATACCCGGGATTAAAGCCTTCCTCAATTATCAGCCAATCGTGATATTTAATGTAATCCTTCATTTAACTTGTTTCATTTTATCTTGTTTGGACTGTCCACATCATCAACAATAAATACAGTTGCAGCGGCAATAATCATCGAAATGCCTCCTGCAACCAGCGCCCATATTGCATCGCCATCAAAAAACCGGCGCATCAGAAATCCTAAAATGCTTGCAGCCAGAATCTGCGGAATCACGATAAAAAAATTGAATATTCCCATGTAAACACCCATTTTATGGGCTGGTAATGAGCCTGTAAGTATTGCATACGGCATCGATAAAATGCTCGCCCATGCAATTCCAATGGCAACCATTGAAACCAGCAGAAGATTCGGATTGGTGATAAAATAGAACGACAATAAACCAATTCCACCGATTACCAGCGAAATCGCATGAGTAGTTTTCCGGCTGGTATGTTTAGCCAAAACCGGCAGCCCAAATGCAACAATTGCCGCAAATCCATTATAAATTCCGAATAAAACCCCAACCCAGTTGGCGCCCTCGTTATACACAGCCGATGTGGTGTCGCTTGTTCCGTAAATATGCCCGGTAACAGCGGCAGTGGTATAAATCCACATCGCAAAAAGCGCAAACCATGAGAAAAACTGGACAACGGCCATTTGCCCCATGGATTTTGGCATGTTAATCATATCGGTCATAATTTCAACCAACCCGTTCTTTGTTCTTTCCAATTTCGACAAAATGTAAGTAACAAACTGAATAACGCCATAAACTGCGAGGCCACCACCCAAAATATACATTTCCTTTTCGAGCCCTTTGATATAAACAAAATAGAGCAGCGCCAGACCGATGATTAAAAAAATTGCGCCATTTCGGAGAAATACATTGAGTAGCTCAGATGCCGGCCGGTAATTAAAAACAGCCGATGAATTTGTTTTTCCTTTTTCTGTTTCAAAGGCTTTCATTTCTTCGGGCGAATATTCCTTCGAACTGAAAACTGTCCATAAAACAGCCCCGATAAAAACTAAACCCCCAACATAAAACGACCATTTTACCGAAGGAGGGATTATACCTTCGGCTGCCGTGTTTTCAATTCCAAACCAGTTGGTCATTGCATACGGAAGAAAAGAGGCTACAATGGCGCCTGTCCCGATAAAGAAACTCTGCATGGCAAATCCACCTGTCCGCTGTTCCGAAGGTAAATTGTCGCCCACATAAGCGCGAAACGGTTCCATGGAAACGTTGATGGAACCATCCAATATCCACAGGGTACCGATTGCAATCCAAAGCGTTGGAGAATTAGGCATAAATAAAAGCGCTAGGGATGCAAGTACGGCGCCCACCAGTAAATATGGCCGACGCCGCCCCAATCTGCACCAGGTTTTATCGCTGTAATGACCAACTATTGGCTGAATAATTAACCCTGTTAACGGTGCAGCCAGCCAGTACACCGCCAGCCGATCGACATCGCCGCCCAGGGTTTGAAATATTCTGGAAACATTTGCATTTTGAAGTGCAAAACCAAATTGAATACCCAGAAATCCGAAACTCATGTTCCAGATTTGCCAGAAACTTAGCGTAGGTTTTTTACCCATGACAACTGTATTTAAAAATGATTAAATGCTGAAAGTTGATTTCAGTAAAAAAAGTTTGCGGAGTAAACAGAAGTATTTTTGTTGATTTGCCAAAACAAATATAAAGCAGAAAACTTTACATTTCCAAATATTAACCCTTCAGCAAAGTATTAAAACCCAGCCATTTCTTATAAAAAAGCTCATTTCAAACGTTTGCGGAGAGTGATAAATATTTTTTGATTTTTTTCATTTCACAATGGAATTACAATTTACAAGACCCGCTATTTTTCAACATTCTACAAAAAGGTTTAATTTTATTTTTTATTTTTATCAAAATCAAAGTAAATTAATGACAAAAGACCAACTCATTGAACGATTGGGTGATATTGAATGGGAAGATTTTGAAGTAAAGGAAGCGTCCGTAAAAATTCCCCAAAATACCTGGGAAACGGTGAGCGCATTTTCAAATACAGCGGGAGGTTGGTTAATATTTGGAATTAGACAAAAAAGTAAATCATTTGAAATTATTGGCGTCGAAAACCCGGAAAAAACAGAGCAAGATTTTACAACTACACTCCGGGGTGAAAAATTCAACGACAAAATAAGGCCAGTATGTAAAAAATATGTATTTGGTGATGTTACTGTTTTGGCTTTTTATATTGGTTTATCAAATAAGAAACCTATCTACTTTGGGACGCCAGCAAATACTTTTTTAAGAACGGCCAGTGGCGACCAGCGGGCAACGCGGGAAGAAGTTGATGCCATGTACCGTGATCAGGCATTTGGAACAAGAACTTCGGTAACGATACCGGAATTTGATGATTCTGCAATAAATAATCACTCCGTTGAGCGATATCGCGATTATATGTCGAGGTTCAATCCATCACATTCTTATAACAAATTGACCAGGAATGAACTGCTGTCGAAACTGCAAATTGTTGAGGATGGGAAAATGACTTTTGCCGGATTATTGTTTTTTGGTAGAAATGAAATGATTCAACGAATTTTTCCAGATTTCAGGATCGACCTATTCGAAATCCCGGGAACATCATATTCCGATTCTTCGAAAAGATATACCTACAGAATGGAAGAGCAGGAAAATTTGTGGGAATATTATTTTACTGCTTTCGACAGGATCCGCTAAAAAGTTGATCTGCCATTTATAATGGGCGAAGAGGGTTTCGCAATTGAAAACTACCCTTATATAGAGGCGCTTCGGGAAGCGTTGGTGAATATGCTGATGCATACCGATTATTTTAGCCCGCCCAAACCCAGAATTCGTATTTTTGATGACAGGGTTGAATTTTATAATCCGGGAGGATTGCCAGTTACACTTAAAAAATTACTGGAAATTGATACTTCAATGCCAAGAAATCCAATTCTTGCAAAATCATTTAGAGCTGTTAAGCTGGCAGAAAATGCGGGTTTTGGTTTCGACAAAATGATAAATGGATAGAAATCATACAACGGAATTGAACCTGTTTTTGATATTCATATTGATACTACCATTGTTACTTTTCCATTACAAATTAATGATGTGCCTGAAACTGATGATGAAAAAGGTGGTGCAAAAGGTGGTGCAGTTCATTTAACTAAACGCCAAAAAGAAGTGCTTAAATTCATCAAAAACAACAGTAGTATTGCATATAGAGATGTAGCTGAAAAGATGGAAATTAATGCAAGTGCTGCACAAAAACATTTTGATGCATTGAAGAAGAAGGGTGTAATTGAACGAATTGGCGGAACAAGCGGATATTGGAAAATCTTAACCGATTAAAATTTGATCAAATTTTATTTAAGAATAGGTTTAAAATTAAAATATCTAAACCACCGATGAACCTCTGATTACCAGGTTCGCATTCAGTACTTTAATTTCATAAAGGTGATCGGTTTTACCAGCCAAAATACGTTTTAAAAGCAGTTCGGTGGCTACAGTTCCCATTTCGTAACCATGCTGATCGACCGAAGTAAGGGCAGGGTCTGTAATTCCCGACAAATGGCCATCTGAGAAACCGACAATTGCAATTTGATCGGGTATTTTAATGCCCCGCTTTTGAAAGGTATGCATTGCACCAATAGCCGTAAGATCGTTAACCGCAAAAAGTCCGTCGATTGAAATTTTTTCTTCAAGAATATTAAGGATAGCAATTCTGGCTTTTTCAAAGTTATCGGCTTCGACAATCCATTCGTTCCGGACTTCAATACCGGCTTCGTGCATTGCTTTCAGATAACCCTCTTTCCTCAACTGGCCAATCAACAGGTTCTGCGGACCGGCAAAATGAGCAATTTTTTTACGGCCCCCCTCAATTAAATGTTGGGTTGCGCGGTAAGCGGCTTCCAAATCGTCAACAATCACCTGATCGGCATCAAAACCGGGTACTACCCTGTCGTAAAACACCAGTGGGACCTCGTTTTCGCGTACTTTGTAAAAATGATCAAAATTCTGTGTCTCTTTCGAAATGGAAACCAAAATCCCATCAACACGGTTTGCCAAAAGAGTTCGCAAGTTTACTACTTCACGATCGTACTTTTCGTTCGACTGGCAAATAATAACGTTAAACCCGGCATCGTACGCCACATCTTCGATTCCGCTGATTACTGAAGAAAAAAAGTAATGCACAATCTCGGGAATTATAACGCCGATGGTATTGCTTCTCCTCTGTTTCAGGCTTAAAGCTACCGCATTGGGCTGATAATTTGAAATGCGCGCCAGTTCATTAACCGCTTTTTTAGTTTCCTCGCTGATGTCGGGATGATTTTTAAGCGCCCTGGAAACTGTTGACGGAGAAATTTTTAGCTCCCTCGCTATATCTTTTATGGTAATCAGTCCGCTTTTCATTGTTTTCTTTGACCAAATAAATGATAATTGGTTTAAACATTTTAGCAATTTGACATTCATAAAAGTAATACTTATCAGCACATAAAACCATTGCAAACCGATATTGTACAACACCAACCGGATTAATAATTGGTGACAATAATTTCGTTAATGGCATCCCTTTTGGAAGCGTCGGAATTAATCATTCGCCGCGCTGGAATCCGGGATATAGTGAAGTCTTTATAGATTTCATCGAAAAAATTATCATCATGATTGTGGTTTTTGGGGTCGGAGTTGCTCAGCATTTGTTTAATCCCCCTTTTATGCAGCAGGTGAAATAAATCGGCCAACTGCCTTTGTTCTGTATCTTCGAATTTAAATTTGCTGTACGCCGTAAAGCCCGATGTTTTGCTGAGGGGGCGATAGGGTGGATCGAAATAAACGAACGAATTTTCAACGATGTCGGCTTCTACCGCTGCAAAACCGGCATTTTTGATTTCTGCAATTTCGAGGAGTTTTGAAACTTTAACCAGGTTTTGTTCATCGAAAATCTTTGGATTTTTATACCTGCCCGCCGGTACATTAAACTCTCCTTTTTGATTCAACCTGAAAAGACCGTTAAAACAGGTTTTATTCAGAAAAATAATTTGTGCTGCGCGCAAAATCCATTCTTCATTATATTTTGAAAAATTAATTCTATGCAAATTCCGGTTGAATTCATCTCTGACATTGTAATAAAATTTCGATTGTTCTTCCTCATTCAGTTTCTCATATCTTTTTTGAAATGAATCCAAAGAATCAATCAGTTTATAAACATCCTGTTGAACAACGCGCCAGGTTAAAATCAGGTCCTGGTTAATGTCGTATAAAAAAGCCCATTGGATTTTGTACTGCTGTGCCACCTCAAAAAAAACCGCTCCGCCACCAATAAAAGGTTCGTAATAATGGGTTATCATCCCGCTTTTCAGGTCATTGGGATAAAAATCGCGAAAATTTGCAAGTAACTGACCTTTTCCACCAGCCCATTTCAAAAAAGGTTTAGCCGGGGAATCTGATTTTGATTCTTCCTTTTTAATTGGTACAGCTTTTTCGTTGTGGTTCTCTGTTTTCACTCGGTTTATTCAGAATAATTTTACAAACTTCAAAACTATAAGTTTTTAAACCGATGGGGAATGATTTCACCTTTTTGTTTATTATATTAAACATGAAAAATCACATAAAACATACCAACCAGACACTACCTGTTTTATAACATATCCGGTGCAAACGTAACCGCAAACGTTTGCGGAAGTTTGAGGTTTAAAATCATTACTAAATATTAACATTTTTTTTACATTCGCCACAGATTTTTGCGCAGAGTTAAATAGAAGTAGTTTTAAATTGTTGATAATTTGCCAATTAAGAGACAGTTAATTTATTTAACAAACGTATTAAGATTATAAACTAATAACATTTTAAAATGAGGATCATTAGAAAAAAACTTAAGGTTTTTTTGTTTTTGGTTGCGGTGCTAATCACATCATCAGGTTATGCCCAGTTAAAAACAATCAGCGGAAAGGTTTCCGACGCCGGCAATGGTGAAGTGCTGCCCGGCGTGAGTGTTGTAGTTAAAGGTACAACCAAAGGAACCTCTACCAACTTCGACGGAATTTATAAAATTGACCTCGAAGCCAATCAAACACTCATCTTCTCGTTCATTGGCTATACCCCACAGGAAGTGGTGGTAGGCATTGGAAATGTAATCGACGTGCAACTTGCACAATCGATCGAAAGTCTGGATGAGGTTGTTGTAATTGGTTACGGTTCGGTGAAAAAAGCAGATGCAACCGGTTCGGTGCAGGCAGTTGGAGCCAAAGATTTCAATCCGGGCGTTATTGTAACGCCCGAGCAGTTGATTTCGGGTAAAGTTGCCGGTGTCCAGATTACCAGTGGCGGCGGTTCGCCCGGTGAAGGCGCTACAATCCGAATCAGGGGAGGCTCTTCTCTTTCAGCAAGTAACGACCCATTGATTGTTATCGACGGAGTTCCGGTTGACAATGACGGAATAGCAGGTATGAAAAACCCGCTCAGTACAATCTATCCGGGCGATATCGAAACCTTTACCGTACTAAAAGATGCTTCGGCAACTGCAATTTACGGTTCGCGCGCTTCGAACGGTGTTATACTTATCACTACCAAAAAGGGGTTAAAAGGCAATCCGCTGAAGATAAACTACAATCAGTACTTCTCGGTAAGCAACCCTATCGACAAGATACCTGTTTTGTCGGCCGGTCAATTCAGGATGTTGGTAACCGATCTGTATGGCGCCAATTCAAATGCCACGAAATTATTGGGTAATGCCAATACCAACTGGCAGGACGAAATTTACCAGACTGCCTATGGAATCGACCACAACCTGAGCTTTACCGGAAACATCAGGGATATACCTTTCAGGGCTTCTGTGGGATATACCAACCAGGAAGGAATTTTGAAAACCGATGGAATGGGTCGCTGGACAGGTTCAGTTGGAATTAATCCATCTTTCTTTGAAGATCATCTCAGGGTAAACCTGAATCTGAAAGGAATGTTGATAAACAACGAATTTGCCAATCGCGGCGCAATTGGTACTGCTACAGGATTTGATCCCACCCAGTCGGTTAGGGAACAAAATAATTTTGGAGGCTATTTTTACTGGAAACAGCCCAACGGCGACCCCATTACGCCAACAATCTCGAACCCTGTCGCCCAGTTAAACCTTGTTGATGACCAGGCAAATGTTCAACGTAGCCTTGGAAATTTACAGCTTGATTACCGTTTTCATTTTTTACCCGATTTAAGGGCCAACCTCAACCTGGGATACGATATTTCGAACAGCGAAGGAACGAGCTATACACCTGAATATGCCCCATGGTCGTATGATAAATTAAAAGGTGGCGGAAACGACACAAAATATACACAGGACAAAAAGAACACACTGCTCGATTTTTACCTCAATTATGTAAAAGATATCGAATCGATCGACAGCCGGATTGATGTTATGGGTGGTTACTCGTGGCAACATTTCTGGAGGGCTGGAACTTCGCTCAGTAAAAATGTGAAAGGTACAGTTACTTATTCTGATACCGATTATGAAACTGAAAGTTATCTGGTTTCATTTTTCGGGCGTTTGAATTATGCTTTCAAAGACCGATACCTGGCCACTGTTACTGTCCGCCAGGATGGTTCATCCCGTTTCTCGCCCGAAACCCGCTGGGGTTTGTTCCCATCGGTAGCTCTGGCATGGAAAATAGTTGACGAACCATTTATGGCCAACCAAAAAATATTTTCCGACTTAAAACTGCGTGCAGGCTGGGGTATTACCGGTCAGCAGAATATTTCAGATAACGATTATCCGTATATGCCGCGCTATACTTTTGGCGAACCTACTGCCCAGTACCAGTTCGGGAGCAAGTATTATTCCACCATTCGCCCGGAAGGGTATGACGCCAACATCAAATGGGAAGAAACCACCACTTACAACATTGGGGTGGATTATGGATTTATCGACAACCGTATTACCGGTTCCATTGATTATTATCAAAGATTTACCAACGACCTTATCAACTTTATTCCGGTTCCGGCTGGCACAAACCTTACCAATATGATTTTGACCAATGTTGGCGACCTTGAAAACAGGGGGGTTGAAATCAGTATTAACGCAATGGTAATTTCGAAAAAAGAACTGACCTGGGAAATTGGTTTCAATACTGCTTTTCAAAAAACCAAAATTACAAAACTAACTGCCAATGAGGATCCCAATTACATTGGTGTTCAAACAGGCGGTATATCGGGGGGTGTAGGTAACAATATCCAGATTCACTCCGTGGGGTACGCTCCAAGTTCATTTTTTGTTTACGAACAGGTTTATGATGAAGCAGGAAAACCTATTGAGGGATTATATGTTGACAGGAATGGCGACAAGGTAATTACCAACGACGATCGCTACCGGTATAAAAAACCGGCGACCGATACATTTATGGGTTTCTCTACAAAACTGAATTATAAAAACTGGGATTTCGCACTCAACGGAAGGGTTAACCTTGGTAATTATGTTTATAACAATATTTGGTCAGGGGGGGAGTCCCTGGGTTATATTTATATTTCATCAGGCGTTCTAAACAACGTGCATGAAAACACTTTATATGCCGGTGTGCAAAATCCAAAATATTTCTCCGATTACTATGTACGACACGCTTCTTTCCTGAAATTAGACAACTTGAATGTTGGATACACCTTCACGAATTTCTACAACAGCAGGATGAAAATCAGACTGTATGGTACTGCCCAGAATTTATTTACGCTAACCGAATACGAAGGATTGGATCCTGAAATTGCGAATGGTATCGATAACAACAGATACCCACGTCCGCGCACTTTAATGTTCGGTGTAAATATTGATTTTTAATTGTTAAAAGCAAGTAACTATGAATACAAGAATATATAAAATTTTTAGCGTCTTTGCGGTTGCAGTAATGATAGCATTTACATCGTGCGTGAACGATTTGGATACTTTACCGCTCGACAAAGACATAATTACATCGGTAGATGTATATGCAAAACCCGAAAATTACAAAGGCGTTCTTGCCAAATTATATGCCGGCCTTGCTGTCAGCGGACAACAGGGACCTCATGGTATGAATGACCTTAGTGGCCTTGATGAAGGATTCGGACAATACCTGCGTGCTTACTGGTATGCACAGGAACTGCCAACCGACGAAGCAGTGCTTGGCTGGAACGACGGTAACCTGCGCGATTACCACGATATGGACTGGACTTCGAACAACGAGTTTATTTCGAACATGTATTACCGCATTTTTTACCAGATTTCGTTGTGTAACGAATTTATCCGTGAATCGTCTCCCGAAAAACTGGCTGAACGCGGTATTCCGGAAGCTTCACGCACCGAAATTGCTTTGTTTCGCGAAGAAGCCCGGTTTTTACGCGCCTTAAGTTATTATCATGCACTCGACTTGTTTGGCAATGTTCCGTTTGTTACCGAAAAAGATATGGTAGGCGCCTTCTTCCCTCAACAAATTTCAAGGGCCGATCTTTTCAAATATGTCGAAACCGAATTATTGGCCATTGAAAGCAAACTGTCAGCACCGAAACAAATTGAATACGGCCGCGCAGATCAGGGAGCGGTTTGGACACTACTTGCAAAATTGTACCTGAATGCTGAAGTATATACCGGTCAGAAAAAATATACCGAAAGCTTGACTTACAGTAAAAAAGTTATCGGCGCAGGTTTTACGCTCGAAAACAAATATCAAAATTTGTTTTTGGCTGACAATCACAAATCGAAGGAATTTATCTTCGCTATAACCCAGGACGGGCTTTATACCAAAACCTGGGGAGGGACCTCTTTTATCATCCATGCTGCCATAGGCGGGAGTATGAAACCCGGAGATTTTGGTGTTAACGGCGGTTGGAACGGTTTGCGCACGACCAAACAATTTGTCAGCAAATTCATGAATATTGAAGGGTTAAAAAGCGCTTCAGTTAAAACTAAAAGCGCCAAAGCATATCCGGTGATTTATGTCCCCGGGGGATACCAGAAAGCAAGCGGTTACAGCGAAGCCGACTGGACACCGGCAACAGCGCCCAACCTGGCATCGGTAAATTCCGACAAAAATTACGAAGGTTATGTTTACTTTTCAAAAGCCGGCGATGAATATAAATTCACCGAAGGCCCGAACTGGGATAAAAACTGGGGCGACAATGGCGCTGACGGCACATTGGAATCGGGAGGTGCAAACCTTAAAGCTCCTGCTGCAGGATTATACAAAATCAATGTCAATCTTAACGATTTCCTGGTCACTTCTGTTAGGACCGACTGGGGGGTCATTGGCGATGCAACACCTACCGGTTGGGACAGCGATACCAAGATGAATTTTGACCCTGTTAAAAAAGAGTGGAAAATTATTATTGAACTGAAAAAAGGCACATTCAAATTCAGGGCCAACAGCGGCTGGGACATCAACTTCGGCGACAAGGGAAACAATGGCACGCTCGAATATGGCTCCGATAACATACCTGTGGCTGAAACCGGAAAATATGAAATTATCCTTAAACTCGGGGCTCCTGATTATACATACACCATCAGTAAATTCAGCTCCGATGGAAGACAGATGTTCCACACCGATGGACAAACTATCGAAATCGAAAACCTCTTCGAGTTTACCAATGGCTATGCCATTACAAAATGGAAAAATGTAACTTCAACTGGTCAGCCCGGTTCCGATTTAACACATACCGACACCGATTTCCCTGTATTCCGTCTGGCCGATGTGTACCTGATGTATGCCGAAGCAGTTCTTAGGGGCGGCGCCGGTGGCGATGCCGGAACAGCGCTGAACTACGTAAACCAGGTTCGCACAAGGGCTTACGGCGATACCGGCGGAAATATTACTTCAGCCGATTTGACCCTTGATTACCTGCTTAACGAACGCGCCCGCGAATTGTACTGGGAAGCTCACCGCAGGACCGACCTTATCCGTTTTGGTAAATTCTCAGGCGATAAATACATCTGGGCATGGAAAGGCGCAGTGAAGGACGGTAAGGCAACTGATGCAAAATTCGACCTTTACCCGATCCCTGCATCCGATATTGTTGCAAATCCCAATTTAAAACAAAACACAGGTTATTAATTTCAACATTAAAAACAAGTTAAAATGAAAAAAATAATCATCATATTATTATCATTCGGAATCATCTTTTCATCCTGTATCTACAAAAATGAAGAAGGTGATCCGGTGATTGGGGTATATAAAGCCCCGGTGTTTGGAGATGTATCAGGTAGCTATGTTTTTACAGAGGAACAAGCTAACAATGTTTTCAAAACATTTACCTGGACCGAAGCCGATTACGGATTCCCGTCGGGAACCAATTACGCCCTGCAAATCGATTTTGCCGGAAAAAATTTCGCAACTCCGGTTGAACTGCTTAACACTACCGCAACCACGGCAAGTATCACTGTTGGCGCACTTAACCAGAAACTGCTCGCAATGGGGGCAAAAACCAATGTGCCAAACGATATGGAAATTCGGGTAGTGGCAAAGGTTAGCGATTATGCACAAACATTGCCATCGAACGCTCCGAAAATGAAAATTCTGCCCTACAAAGTTGTTATTATTTATCCTTCGCTGTACCTTCCGGGAAATTATCAGGCAGCCAGCGGATATACTGCCGACTGGAGTCCGAAAGATGCCCAGCAAATCTACTCGGTAAAACAAAACAACAAATACGAAGGTTATGTGAATATGGTTGGAAGCGGCATTAAATTCAAATTTACCGACGATCCCAACTGGGACGTCAACTGGGGAGACGATGGTTTTAACGGTACGCTCGAACGTAACGGCGCCGATATTCCAATACCTGCGGCCGGTTACTACCGCATAAAAGCCGATATTACTGCATTAACTTATTCGTTCCTGAAAATAGATTGGGGATTAATTGGCGATGCTACCCCGGGCGGCTGGGATGCCGATACGAAGATGACTTACGATACGGCAACCAAAACCTGGAAGGTTACACTGGCTCTAAAAGTTGGCAAAGTTAAATTCCGCGCCAACGGCAACTGGGATTTGAACTACGGCGATACAGATTTTGATGGTTCACTGGAAGAAGGCGGGAAAGACATTCCGATTGATGTAGCCGGAAATTACACTGTTACTTTGAATCTTGAAGTAGCAGGATACGCTTACGAGCTTAAAAAGAACTAAGTTTAGTTAGATAGAAAAGGGGTTGTCCGGAACTTTCCGGACAGCCCCTTTGTTTTTAAAATATTACATATCATGTTTCCAAGAATAAGTTTTCTCTTCGTTTTTATCATCCTGCAATTTTTTGCGGCAGCCCAGATAACTACCAACCCGGCACTGCCTGTGGCAACCCAAAAAGTAACCA
Organism: uncultured Prolixibacteraceae bacterium; assembly: GCA_947085485.1. Lineage (GTDB taxonomy): Bacteria > Bacteroidota > Bacteroidia > Bacteroidales > Prolixibacteraceae > Draconibacterium. The sequence continues at coordinate 30,211 of CAMTWS010000133.1, read as the reverse complement.
TCACTTTCGACTCATCAAAAGAGAGCCGACTGGGATATTATACAGGCGATTTATACGCGCACACCGGATTGATTACCGATAAAAGTACAAACGATAATAATTGGAAATATGTAATTGAATCCTGGGGAAACAATACCACTCAACCCAAACTTACAAACAAAGGAAATGGCATTTACGAACTCGAAATTACTCCTGACATCAAACAATTTTACGCTGTTACCACTGTAGAAAAAATATTAAAAATGGCTTTTGTTTTCCGTTCACCCGATGGAACAAAACAAACCAACAATTTGTATGTTAATGTTTATGCTGAAGGATTGGTAATCGAAATATCAGAACCAGCCAACAATTCAATTCTTGCCAAAAACCAGTTGGTTACCATTTCGGCCACCTCGTCAGAAACGGCACAGTTAAAATTATTCGTCAATGAAAACCTGCTGACTCAAAATTCAGGTACTTCTATTTCTGCAAACTACACCTTCTCACAAAGCGGTAACTTTTTGATTATTGCAGAAGCCACGGCAGGAAATAAAACCGAACGCGATACAAATTCGGTTTTTGTGCGCGGGGAAGTAGTTGCCTCTCCCAAACCATTGTTATACAAAAAAGGGATAAATTACCCCACCGGCAATTCGGCTGCCCTGGTTTTATGGGCTCCGAAAAAAGAATTTGTTTTTGTGTTGGGCGATTTTAATGACTGGAAACTTTCGAACGATTACCAAATGAAAAAGGACGGCGATTATTTCTGGCTCGAAATCCCGAATCTCGTTCCCGGGAAAGAATATGCTTTTCAATATTTAATTAATGGCAAAATAAAAGTTGCCGATCCCTACACCGAAAAAACGCTCGACCCCTGGCACGACAGATACATCAGTTCAGCGGTTTATCCCAATCTCATCCCTTACCCGGCAAACAAAACCGAAGGAATTGTATCAGTTCTTCAACCCGGGCAGGAAAAATACAATTGGGAAGTGACCAATTTTAAAATTCCGGAAAAAGAAAAACTGGTGATTTACGAATTGCTTGTCCGCGATTTTACCGAGCAGCATACTTATAAAGCCGTGCTCGAAAAACTCGATTACCTGCAAGACCTTCGCATCAATGTACTTGAACTGATGCCGGTAAACGAGTTTGAAGGAAACAGCAGTTGGGGATACAACCCATCGTTTTATTTTGCCCCCGACAAATATTACGGGCCAAAAAACGAACTCAAAAAACTGATTGACGAATGCCATAAACGCGGTATTGCCGTTATTATCGACATGGTTTTGAACCACAGTTACGGCCAAAGCCCGTTTGTACAAATGTACATGAACAACTGGGCCATAACTGCCGATAACCCCTGGTATAACCAAAAATCGAATTTTGCCAATCCCAATGCGCAATGGGGTTACGATTTTAACCACGAAAGCCTTGCAACACGCGAACTTGTTGACAGTGTAGCTTCTTTCTGGATAAAAGAATACAAAGTTGATGGGTTCAGGTTCGATTTTACAAAAGGCTTTTCGAATACCCCTTATCCTGTCAACAGTTGGGGAAGCAATTACGATGCCGCCCGTGTTTCGAACCTGAAAAGAATGACCAGTGAAATCTGGAAACGTAATGAAAATACAATTGTGATTTTCGAGCATCTTGCAGATAATTCGGAAGAGACCGAACTGGCTAATTATGGAATCCTTATGTGGGGCAACATGCACTACAATTACCAGGAAGCGGCACGCGGAAATGTGGGTGGATCGGATATGAGTTGGGCAATTTATCAAAGAAGGGGATGGAAAGAACCAAACCTGATTTCGTACCCTGAAAGCCACGACGAGGAGAGAATAATGTATGTAATTAAACAAACCGGGCTGAGCAGCGGCAATTACAACATAAAAAACCAGACAACTGCCCTGAAAAGAATTGAGCTAAACTCGGTTTTCAATATCCCTCTGCCAGGGCCCAAAATGGTTTGGCAGTTTGGCGAGCGCGGGTTCGATCTTTCCATCAACCGGTGCGAAAATGGCTTGGTAAGCAACGACTGCCGTCTTTCGCCAAAACCCCCCTACTGGCAATATTTAAACAATCCCGACCGTACGGATCTGTTTCAGGTAATGGCAAAACTGAACGACTTGAAACAAACTTACCCCGAGTTCGCGCCCGAAAGTTTTAGCTACGATTTAACCTCAGCCATAAAATGGTACCGATTAACAAATGGCAGCAACCATGTTTTATCTGTTGGTAATTTCGATATTCAGCAAAAAACAGCCAATGTTACATTCCCCAAAACCGGGAAATGGTACGAGTTTTTTACCCGCGATTCGGTTGAAATAAACACGACCAATCAAAGTATTCCGTTGGCTCCCGGAGAATACCGGCTTTATTCAACCCGTAAATTCGACGACCCGCATGTGGTTACCGAAATTGACGAAGTAACAACGCCAAACGGAAATATCGGGTTGTATCCCAACCCTACACAAACTGAAATTAATATTACAGCGCCCGGCGCTATTTCCGAGGTCCTGGTTTATTCTGTAACCGGAAAACAGGTATTACAGAAAAAAACGGGTTTTGTCAATCAATTAAAATTGAATATCGATGGGTTTCCCCCAGGCATTTATCTTCTGAAAGTAGTTCAAGGCAACCAGGTTTCGACCCTGAAATTTGTAAAAGAATAGCAAGTACGGTTTTGGAGCCGGACTTTCCCTAAGTCCGGATTTTTACAATTCACCCGGTGAAATGCACTAAAGTTGAGAAATTACCTTTCTTTAACTGGAAAAGTTTCCAATTATTTAAAAATGTTGATGTTGTACCCGAACATGATTTCGTGGGTACCATTACTGAAGTTGCTTATTTGTTGTATGGGCAATTCGTAGGTGTAACCGATAACCATTTTTTCTGTGGCCTGGAATTGGGCAATTACCCCGAAAGCGCTTCGATACCGCACCATTCCACCAACCCATAATTTTTCCCTGAAACCTGCAAGTGCAGTAATGTCGGCCGATATGGGTGCGTTTTTTACAATTTTTATCATCGATGAGGTTTTCAGATCAAAATCTTCGGCAAGTTTAAACTGCCCGCCCATTACATAGTAAAAATGTATTTTTTCTTTCAGTACATATCCGGTTTCGTAATCGTCGCTGGTAATTGTATTTTGGATGAGTTTAGGAATCGAAATCCCAAAGTAGGTCTTGTCTGAAAACATGTACAATCCAACTCCCAGGTTGGGCAAAAAGTTCTTGTAAATGTCTTTTGAGAAAATAGGGTCGGGATTTATGGGATTTAGCCCGGTAAGCGCCGCACGGTAAAAACTAACACCACCTTTTAGTCCCATTCCCATTCTGTATTTTTCTGAAACCTCTAAAAAATAAGAGTAGTCGAAATAAACGCCGGTTTGTTGCTGCGGGCCTATTTTATCGTTCATAAACGAAAAACCAAGCCCAATATTTTTGTTTTTCAACGGCGTGGTATATGACAGCGAATGGGTAACCGGCGCTCCGGTAACCGAAACCCACTGGTTGCGCGATACCAGCAACATCCGGCCTTCGGCTTTCGAACCCGCAAAACCAGGGTTTACCACCAGCATATTGTCGAAGTATTGCACATACATGGGATCCTGTTGGGCGCTGATTTTTTCAGCGCCTAACAAAATTGCCAATGCAGCAGTACATAAAATCGCTATTTTTCTGATTCCTCTCATTCATTTATCGGTCTAAATAAATCGATCCGGCAATTGGATTTTGTCCATTGCCCAAATCAAGTATGTAATAATAGGTCCCGGTTGGCAACTCGTTTCCGAGGAAAGTTGTGCCCGTGTTGGCAAATCCATCCCAGAAAACCGGGTAAGTATCTATTCCATAATTTTTTGCCTTGTACACCGTATTTCCCCAGCGGTTAACAATGGTAATCGAATTTCCCTGGTATTTTTCGATACCAATAATTTCGAAGAAATCGTTTATCCCATCGCCATTTGGTGAAAAAGCGTCGGGGATAATAAACTGGTATTCGGTAACAAGCACAAATACTTTCGCTTTATCACAAAGATTTGCCGTGTTGCAAACTTCGTATTCAAACATTTCGTTGCCGCTAAATCCAGCGTTGGGGCGGTAACGAATGTTGTAATTGCTGTAATCGACATACGCGGCGCCATTAAATGGCGCTGTTGTAATTTTCAGCGATGCAGGATTGATACTGTTTTGAGGATCGGTATCATTTTTAAGAACCGGAATAATTGTTTCGGTGCGGTAGCCCGTGGTATCGTAATCGTCATTGGCCACCGGCGCCTGCGTGAGCCGGTACACATTCATGGTATCTGTGCCGGTGCAGCCAAATTTATCGGTAACTTCGAGGTAGTAAGCGCCAAAATTGCTCACAACCGGATTGGGCGTATTTGACCCGCTTTCAATTTTGCCGGTGTTGGTAGTCCACCGGTAAACAAGATTACTTCCAAAGCTGGAGGTACCATCCAAAATGGCAGTGGTATTGGGGAGCATAAATACATCATTACCGGCGTTGGCCAATATTTCAGAAACTGTAATCGTTACCATATCAGTAACCGAAACACCCAAACTGTTTGTTACAGTTAAAGTGAAAGTGGTGGTATTGCCTGGTGTAAACAGTGGCGTTGCACTCGCCGGATCATTGAGGTCCCTGTCAGGCTTCCATGTATACGTATAGGTAATTCCGGGTTGTTTCTCAACTTTTGCCGAAAGCTGGTACGGTTTACAGCTTCCAATGGTCGAATCTCTTCCGGCGCTGACAACAAAACCGGCAGGTTGAACAATTTCGATTTGCCGGCTGACGGTTTCAGCGTTACATCCGTTTCCGTCTTTAGCCGAAACATTTAACGAATACATTCCCGGAGGAACGTTCCACAAAATCAGGGCTGAATCGCCTTTGAACTTTGTCAGGTCGGTGGTTGTACCATTTGGATGGTCGATATTCCAGGCATAAGTTGCCTGCTGTGGCAGGCCCGAAATCAAACTCACTTTATGTTTGGCAGAGATTCCCTGTTCGATTTTCGTTACAAAGGTTACAAATTCAATGTCAGGGACTGCATAAATGGTTGTGATATGGATGTTTTTCGCGCTTTCAGGATAAACAGGAATTCCCTTTGCATCGGTAGCCTGAACCAGATAAACTTCAGTTTTATTATCAAACTGCGGGTTGATGGTTATCCATTCATCTTTAATATCGAGAACCTGGTTAGTGTATCCGACGATTTGCGAATAGCTTTTTCCGTTCACCGTAAATTCCACCGTGAGCGGGAAACCGGTTTCGCCCAAAGGCGTTCCGCCACTCTCCTGAATTTTCAACGGCAAAACAAAACCATTTCCGTATGTATTGGTACACACGGCGCTGGCTGTAGTTGTAAAACCGATAGTTCGGTTATTTGAAACCACATTAACAGGCAGGACTTTGGTATTCGAACATCCGCCGACATCAGTTTCTGTCACCCTGAGGTAATACAATCCGGTATGGTTCCAGCGTACTTTTGCTGTGCCGGCGCCAGGCGGTGCTGTTAATACGTAATCATCGGGCGGGGCTTCTGTGTCGGGGCTGAAATCGATATAAACTTTCCAGGCATAACCGTTGCCCGGATGATAAGCCACAAAATGATTGGTCTCGGCGCCTTCGTAAACGACAATAGCCTCCTGGGCTGCCCCAAACAGGGCAGCCCGGAGGATTAATATCTTTATGAAAAATGCCTTGGCCTTCAACTAAATAAGTTTAGTTGGTTGTTATACCTGATGTGTTAGGCCTTGCAACTGCTGTTGCATCGGTATAAGTTCCACCATTATTATCAGAAACACCGTTAATAGCTTTACCTCCTAAAATTGTAGCCGTAGCAGTGTAATTTTGCGCATTTGCAGCGCTGGCATTGGTATAAACATTTGTATTATCAACTGTATAGGTAATTGTAACTGCAGCATTATCTGTAACTGTAACCGTACCACTTGTAATTGAAGCATTAGCAGAGAATGCCGGAGTAGAAGTAAACCCTGAAGGTACCGCCAAGCTTAAATCAAATGAATAACCTGAGTAAGATGAACTTAATCCAGTTGGTGTAACTGTAAACACTATCGTAGTGTTTCCATGATCATAATTAGGAGTGGAAGAATTGGCCAATGATACAACAACAGCGCTATCATAACGCTGTGTTGCATTAGCGGCCGCTAATGTTAAATAGAACGGACTTGCAGTAATTTGTACCGGTAATACTTTTTCGTTTGAACAACCGGTTCCGTCAGTTTCCAGAATGTGAACATAATACCAGTTCCCCACTGCTACAGTTGGGGCCCAGGTAATGTCGGTAATTGCAGTTGCTGCACTCGAAATAACAGCATCTGTTCCGGCTGAAGTGGTTAAATCGCCTTTTGTCACTTTCCATAACAACGTATTCCCTGCATTGCCAGGGGTAATGGAATAGCTGTGTTTAGCTCCGGGAGCCGGAGCAGTTCCGGTACTTTGTGCAAAAACATTTACACTCATTGCAGTTAACAAAACTGCTGCAAATAAAAAAACTAACTTTTTCATAATGATAAAATTTAAAATGTTAATAATTAATTATTTAAAAAATTTGTATTTAATCTGTTGTTATTGTTGAAGTATTTGGAATATCGTTAATGGTTTGCGTTGCTGTCCAGTCAGTGCTGTCAACATCAGGAGTATTATAGGTCAGTTCCTTTGCTGAAGTTATTGTCAGCAATACATTCTGAACTGTATAAATATTACCGGTTACATTCATGGTAATATTTATGGTTTTGGTTCCACTTGTGCTTGGAATAGCAGTAAGTGTATAAACTCCGGCACTTTCTGTTAATGTACCGGCCGTTGCCGCAACAGTTGCCAATGTTGCTGTTCCGGGAGTCAAAGTAAATTTAATTTCCCAGTTGGGGCTAAATGTAGTTCCGGTAGTCATATTCACTGTGAACGAAATCGGTGTGGTGGCATCGGTGCCTGCATAGTTCACCTGACCGTTGGCGGCATTACAAAAAGCAGCAGCAGATGCTGAAACATCGAAAGTGTTTGCTGAAACAGTTACCGAAGTTGTTTTAACCGTCGCACAAAGTGTTGTAGTACTTGTTTCGGTAAACCGAACAGTGTAAGTACCGGCTGTATTCCATTTAATAGTTACAGCACCTGTTGCAGCACCTGAAACAATATTATACTCAGTGCCATCTGCTCCTTCCAGAACAGCCCAGGCCAGAGTGTTTGATCCACTCTCTGGTGTAGCCGTGTAAACATGGGTTGAACCCACCAAAGGCGTTGACCCGTTTTGTGCCATTGCCCCGATACTCAGCAGCATGATAGCTGCAATTGCGATTAAATAAGTTAAATTCTTTTTCATTTCTTTTTGTTTTTTAGTGTTTATAATTATTTCATTTTAATCGGGTATTATCTCTCCGGTTGCGGGTAGTGGATTTACTGTCACAGTTGAACTGCCGCTTAAGCTCTGCGAACAAGTTCCATTAGTTACCGATTCCAATATTAAAGTTTGGTTGGTCGTGGCGCCAGTTACAATTACTGAAGCAGTACCTCCGTTTAAAACAACTGTATTTGTGATGGTTCCGCCGTCTAATGAATAGGCTACTGTTGCGCTGTTGGTTCCGGTTAAGGTGAAATGTGCGTCAGAACCCGAACAAACAGGGCTGTTGTTCGATGATATTGTTGCCGTAGGTAAAGGATTTACGGCTAATATAACTTCGTTGCTGTTTGTTGAGCCGCAACCATTGGTGGCGTAATATCTTATCTTCTTGCCGTTGTCAGCATAAGTTACTGTATATGGAACGGTCAGGTTTGAAAAAGTACCACCACCTACTGCCGTTTCAAGTTGCCAGCCCTGGGCTGTAACCGTTGAACCATTGGCTGTAACTGTTGGTGCTGTCTGGTTTAGCGAACCTCCGGCACACAATGCAGCCGGGGCTGAAATTGCTGCTATTATTGGATTGTCGTTTACTGTTACAGTTGCAAAACCCGAAAAATCAGTCGCACTAACTGCAATAGTTCCCGGATTAGTTCTTGAAACCGTCAGCTTCCTTCTGAAATAATAGGTACCTGCGGTTAATCCTGAAGGAGTATAATTCTGAGAAGTTGCGCCCGAAATATCTGACCATGGCCCGATACTATTTGTTGCCTGTTGCCATTGGTACGAAACTGTAAAACCACTGGTGCCAGAGATAGGAGTTTCAGTTAATGAATTATTACCGGATATCTGTGACAAGGAAACTGTTGCACAAATTATTTGGTTTGTTCCTGATGTGAGGTTATTCGGTACTTTCACTAAATTTTGAAATGACACCTGGTTTCCTCCGGTGCTTTCATAATATTCAAGCAAAATATTACTTGTCCCTGTAAGTGAAAAAAGTACCAACGCATCTACCAAATAACCTCTTTCAACCCACTGGTTACAGATTAAAGTGCCATCTACCGTCAGACGTATTCCGTCATCACTTCCTATGTCAGCTAAATAAACTCCCGTTTTTAAAGAATTCATTCTGAATCTTGCTGCGAAATATTCGGTGTAAATTGACCTGGCAGACTCGGTTGCAGTTAGCGGTAAACAAGAATTTGTTCCCACAAATGATTCATTAAATGTTTCGTTTGACGTTATCGTTCCATAATAAATTGGTAAATGCATTTGCATCACTCGGTGAACCAGGTGAACTATCCAACCTTTTAAAAACATGACCAATCCATGTATCTGTTCCTGCTCTGTTCCTGTCATCAGCTGACACTACTGGGAAATTAGCTGTAGCTTGTGTTCTTGCACTTTCGCATCTTCCGGAACTCAGAATAGAAACCCAATAATTAGTTGTTGCTGAAATTGTTGGCGTAGTATAGGTATTATCAGCGTTATCGGTACTTGTTTTTAAAGGAGCTCCTCCGGTTGATGCACTATACCATCTGTATTTTTGGCCTGATGTAGCTCCCGAAGCTGATAAAGTGGCCGTACTTCCGATGCATATTTCTGCGCCTGTTGTTGTAGGAGCTGCCGGAGGACTACAAGTGTTACTGGAGACATTTAAATAACCGGTTGTAGCAGCAAAATATGAATTATCCTGATTTGTAGCTACTGAGAAAGTTGACCCCCAGGATCCATTAACTGCGCCATTACCGCCAAGTGTAAGGCTATTCACGGTGATATTTGTATTGGTAACACTTGCAATTGCATTACCTGTCGGTGCAATCGATAAATTGCCTGAAGTCAAGGTGCCATCAGTTGCTGTCCCAATAGTCTTTGTTCCGCTACCAGAAAGAACTAAATTACTATAAGTCTGTGCTTTTATTGTTTGATTTCCTGCTCCATCATAATTAACGGTGCTACCAACAGCACAAGTTATATTATTCGTAAATGTTGGCACTAACGGTGTAGTGCCAATGTTAAGCGTACTTGTACTTGTAGCATTATTAAACCTGGTAATTGTTGACGAGCCATCATGATTAACAACTCCATTGGCATTATTTGTTATACCGGTAATTGATCCAGATCCTCCCAGATTAATTATGCCGGTATTGTTAAAACGAGTTAAGGGGGTAGTAGTTGATCCAGAGCCGGTTCGGTCAATGGTTCCTGTATTATTAATACCACCAGAAGTTGTGCCAATTGAACAGGTGCCACCAATTGCAAGTGTTCCGTTGTTTGTTAATGTTCCTGTTGCTCCGGTAAGCGTTGCTCCGACTGTTAAATTCCCGCTGTTTGTAAGTGTTATACCATTAACTGTAACGCTTGGTATTGATATTGTACCCGAAATTGCCTGGGCGTTTGTGTCAAATGTATAGACTCCTGTTCCAGCATTAAAAGTACCATTATTAGCTATACCTCCACGTAATGTAACCGCTTCATTTGCAGTATTGTTCCAGGTCGCTCCTGAATTTATTGTTACTAATCCATAAAAGTTTTTAGCGCCTGTTGCAGAGTTAATATTAAGAGTCCCACTTGTACCTGAACCAACTGTAAATGTTCCTGATATTGTTATTGTTCTGGTGCTCGTTGTTAATGTCCCCCCATATAGCAACATTTCCGGTAACAGCCCAATTCCCAGACATTGTCATTGAATGATCGTTTTGTATTATAAATATATCGCCTGCTGTTGTGAAATTGCCTGGTTGGGCACCAGTACCATCAGTATTTATCGCCCAACTAGTTGTCAAATTTGGAGCGAGACTACCTCTTGAATAATATGTCGCTCCCCTCACACTGCCAACTGAGAATAATACAGTAAACAACACAATCAGAAAAAAACCTGTTTCTTTTGAAAAATGTAAATGTCGTTTCATCGGCTTTGAGTGTTTAAAGTGAATAGCCTAAAAAACAGAACTTTCAAAGCCGGTTGTGGGGTATACATGGAATAAAAGATTTGGGTAAAATAATATTTTTATTATTGGCATATAAAGGGCCGCCGGAAAAATTTTTTAGTTTGGAATGGTCAGGAGAAGGTTTTTTGGTATCCAACATACAAAACCTCAACCCAAGGTATTCCCTATGCATATAGCTACTCCAAAATATGAGTTTTAAAGCCCTATATTTCAATTTTTTACACACGCAGTTGTACTTAGTTTAATGAATAAAAAAGCATCATTTCTAATGTAAATAAAAACATCGGAAATGATAATTTTTTAACCCCGGTTCCCAATTAATCAATTTTTCGGTCGCAAACATAACAAGATTATTCAAATACAAACACTTAGATGGTGTTTTTAACAAAGAAATTATCAATATGGGAATGCTCGTTTCATTTTGGGAATGTGAATAACATGTTGGTTTTTTGATGGTTGAGGTGGCGGCGGCTTTTGTAATGCGATCACTTCAAGTGATGGTATGATTTGATTGAAGTCATGGAAGCTGTACCTGGAAAGTACAACAAAAATGTTTGAGTTGGGAATCTCATGTAGAATTCAAAAATCCGGAATATAGGTAGCAGGAGCAAGTAATTCTCCCACGCTGTTACTTTTCTTCTTTCGAAAAATCCTTGCCGGTTTTTCTCAGTTTTTCCAAATCATTTACGGTAAAGTCGCCATAAAACGACACTATAAACTGCATCTGATTGTCCTGTTCGTTTTTCACAAAAACATGGCATTCCTAAAACTTTTTCTTGCCCCCCATCAGCCATATTTCGGTATTGCTACCGTCTTCATCGTCTTCGTATTTATTATACGCTGATTTGGGCAAATAACCAATTGCCTTTTCAAGAAACTGCGGCCCCGATAAATCGCCTTTTTCGGGGTTGTACGACATAAAACGGATTTGATGCAAGTCGCCGGTAACGCTTTTTTCATCGCCATCTTCACCCAAATCGATGTTTATTGCATCGATCATATTTTTCGAGAAGGTAAAGCTGGAGATGCCGGATTTGTTGGCAAATGAGTCGTACATTTTGTCGGATTTGCTTTGGGCGCCAGCAATTTGCGTTACCACTAAAAATATTACTGTTAAAATTGTTGTGATTGTTTTCATGTTATTTTTGTTTTGTAATTCTATTCACCAGCTGACGGGAAGTCAGCAGGTGAACCTCATTCTCTCTTTTCATGTTTTTTACTCCCCTCCTTTGGAGGGGTTGGGGGAGGCTTCCTTCAGCGTCAGCCCTTCGGGTTTCATTACCCAGGTTTTGCCAACCATATCACCATCCCATGTGTTCGAAACATTTTCAATGTCGTGGATAATTTTCACCATATCGTCGCTCAGAAAAACTGCCTTTCCTTCCGGAATTTTTATGGTAATATCAACTTGCTGTCCCCTGTATTTTTCGCCTTTGCCAAGTATAAAATACGGGTCGAAAACAAGGGTTGAATCTTTCAAATCGAATCGATAAATGATATTTTCGGATGTTTGTTTTGCTAACTCGCGTGTTTTGCCGCGCGATACTTTTTTAACCAGTACTGCAAATTCGTTGTTTCCCGATTTTTCGATATCGAGGCTGGCATGTCCCAGCATCACCTCTTCTCCATCGACCACTGCAACTTTCACATTGTCAATTTCGAAATCCATTTTTGCATAATCTTCGTATTTGTCTTCGCCAAGGTTCAGGGTAAGAGTTTGACACGGGCCGCACGAAATGGTTTTTGTTTCGGTAAAAGACGATTGGCTTTTATAATTTCCCAACTGTCCAACCGAAACCACTATTAACGAAACCAGGGCAATTAACCAAACACCAACCATTGTAAGCCCAATAGCTGCATTATTGGTTTTGTAACGAAATACGAGTTTTGTCCCGATAAACAACATTGCAAGTAGTGGAATTCCGGCCAAAATACCAATGGCAATCATTACAAATGTAACGGTTCCAGGGCTGACAAAATGGTTTAAAAATCCGGGAACTTCAATTTCGGGGCTCCAAATCATTGGCCAGCCCTGTACAAACGAATGGCCGATTACTATTGATGAGATAAACCCGAGCAACCCTAAAAATCCTGAAATGATGAGCAAAACCCCGATTACCACAACCGCCACTTTAAGGATTACTTTAAACACGTTGTAGGTAACATCTCCGGCGGCATCCATTGTGCGTTTTCCCTTGGCATAGGTTTCCGAGTCCTTCATTTTTTTGAAACTCTCTTTCATTTCGCCCACTTCTTCCTTTATCGATTTCTCGATATTTTTCACGGTGGCTTCCTGGCCTCTCATTTCGAGGCGCTGTGCGGTATTTTTGGCTTTTGGAACGGCTATCCACAGTATGATGTAGGCAAGAAATGCAGCGCCACCGGTAATAAAGAGAAGGGCAACAAAAATTATCCGCAATATTACCGGGTCCATATTAAAATAGGCGCCCAGCCCGCCGCAAACTCCACCAAAAACACGGTGGCCGGGGTCGCGGTAAAGCCTGCGCTGGCGTTTTGCTTCTTCGCTCTCGGCTGCCTGTGGTTCTTCTTCACCTTCTTCTTCTACAAAATCTTCGGGAGTACCCATAATTTCGATTGCCCCGTTTACCATTTCTATGGTAACCACTTTTTGCACGTTAGTCGATTTCTCGATGAAAATTTCGGCTATCCTCGCTTCTATATCGGCAAGAATTTCTTTCCCTTCTTCGCTTGCACCGAAATGATTTTTCAGGTTGACAAGGTATTTCTGCAGCGCTTCGTAAGCATCTTCTTCAATGTGAAATACCGTGCCGCTTATATTTATGGTGAATGTCTTTTTCATCTTATTATAATTTTTTTGATTTATTCTGTTGACTATTAGTTTAGATTATACTTTATTAGTTCTCACTTTAGCGACTGCTTCAACCAATTCGCCCCACGATTCTTCGAGTTCGCCTAAAAATTTCCGGCCACTGTCGGTCAGTTCGTAATATTTGCGGGGTGGCCCCTGTGTGGATTCTTCCCAGCGATAGGTTAAAAAACCTGTATTCTTCAGCCGGGTAAGCAACGGATAAAGGGTCCCTTCAACAACTATCATTTTAGCTTCCTTCAGCCCTTTAATGATATCGCTTGCATAGAGAGGTTTTCCGTCGAGAACAAGCAAAATGCAGTATTCCAAAACTCCTTTCCTCATCTGTGCTTTTGCATTTTCTATTTTCATTGTGGTATTTTTTCTGATTTATAATTTTAACTTAATTCACTCCGGTAAAAAGATGAAGTTTTAATTCCCCCAAACCTCGCTGCTTGTCATCCAGGCTTCCACTTTCATTTCACCTTCGGTTTCCTGTGCTAAAATAAACAAACTTTCATCCAATCTTCTACTGCCAGTTTGCCATCATATTCATTTTCGTAAATATAATTTGCCGACCTGTTTGATACCGGTGCTGCAGCTGTTGATTTTTTTGAAGTTTCGGCCATGGCAAGCGCAATTTCGTTAAAACTGCTGTTGGCCAAAACTGCTTTCCAAAAATCCTGTGCTGTTACTGTAAAACTGATAAGTACAAAACTTACTACTACCGCTGCTGAGCGTAAAACTGTTTTCTGAACGTTGTTTTTTGTTTTCATCCCGTTTAATTTTTTTAATGACTTTGTTTTCTGTTTCTGTTTTCTGAATATTTCAACTTTAAGACGCTGCTTGTTTTTAAATGTTACAATTTGTAAAGAACTTTTCTTAAACCGCTACTGTCAATTACCTTGTTATTGGTATTGCAAATATATGTATTTATTTTAGTACTATGCAACACAAAGTACTAATATTTTTTAATTATTTTTACTTTATTTTTTATAGTTCTGATTGTGTGATAGTTGCAAGCATTAAATTTTAAAAGAGGTAAAAAAGATTGCATATAAAAGCAAAAAAGAGGCCTTTATACAAAGGCCCCTTTACTATTGGTTGGTTTAAACTCTTAATTAAAAATGTATCGAATTCCAAGTTGCGCTGACCATACATCGCCGATGCTGGCCCTGCGGCTGTATGATTCAACAATTTTATTGGTTTTGCCATCGGCCACACCTAAATTATTCAAGCGGTAAACCGGTTTGCCCGCTGCATCAACTCTTCTGTAGTTAAGCGGTTGTGTTGAATTTACCACATAACCCACGCCCCATTTATTGTTCAGTAAATTACCAACATTCAATACATTGGCCATCAACTGTATGGTATTGCGCTTTCCTTTAATGTTAACAAAGAAATCCTGGGTGAAATTAAAGTCGGCCTGCCAAACCCAAGGAAGAATAGCGCCGTTGCGCTCAGAATATTTACCCCTCATAGAGTTTAGGTAAGCATCCTGTTTAATGAAAGCTTCCCAATCGGCCGACTGCTCGGCTGCAGTATAAAGAGTGGCGCCCGTGGGAGTATAGTCTTCGAAAATCATTTCAGACGGATCTTTTGAAACATAAATTAAGTCGTTACGGTTACCATCGCCATTCAGGTCGGTAGAAGTGATATAGCTGTAACGTCCCTGTGTGCGCCCTTCGAGGAAAAGCCCAATCTGTGAAGCGCCCAGTTTTGCGTATTCAATACGATATGATAATGCTGTAATAAAACGGTGGCGCTGGTCGTTAATTGCAAAAGACAACGGGGCGTTGTTCGGATCTATCGAAATGGCGTTGTTGTTGTATGAGCCGGCAGCAATTGAACCCGGATCGACTGTATTTTTAGCAATACCGTGAGCATAAGCCACTTTTCCGTAAAAACCTTTGGCCATCGGTTTTTCGAGGCTTACTGCAAACGAATGGCTATATCCGTCATTGGTGTTATCGAGTGTAATAGCGTTAACTACGTTAGTATTAATACGAGCGCTGGTGTAAACAGGGCGAGTATCGGCTCCGGCCAGGTTTTTTGTTGGCGCCGGAAGGTTGGCATTGAAGTAGCCCATTCCGTTTATTTCCTTGCTATAAATATATTCAACAGTACCAATCAAATCGAACGGAATTTTCACGTCGGCAGCAATGTTCGATCTCCAGGTTTGCGGAAACCTGAAATCCGGATCGGTAACTGCAAGTTCGTATGATGTTGGTAAACTTGCATTGGCCGGGATATACTTTTTCGGATCTGGATTAAACGGCCTGTTTTTTGTCCTATCCAACTGATCAAAACCTGTTAAAACTCCGTTGTTGCCAATCTGGTTCGAAATCCAAACAAATGCCGGGCGCCCGGTAAAAATTCCTGATCCCCCCCTTATTTGCAACATGCGATCCCCAATAACATCCCAGTTAAAACCTACCCTTGGAGAAACCAGCAAATGTGGATCGGGCAATTTTGCCGTATTAATTTTATAGTCTGAACCATCCCTGTTTTTAAATGTTTGTCCGCTAACAGTTGTGTTTTCATATCCGGTTTCGTCAAAGAAAGGAACATCAACGCGGATTCCGGCAGTTATTTTAATTTTTTCGTTCAAAGTGTACTGGTCTTGAAAATACAACCCCGTATAGGTAACTTTTGTCGGCTGCACAGGTTCGGCGCCGCCGGGCAATGCTGAATACCGTAACTGAAACCTTGCAAGTGTAACTGGAGAAGTTGCGCTTCCGCCCGGATTTGCCAGGTATGCATTGGCATCGGTATAAAAGTCGGCCAGGCTGTTAAAAACATATACACTCTGTGAACCAGGGAAGAACACGTTTTCGAACGAGAATCTTTCTACGTTAAAACCCGCAGTTAACAGGTGTTTTCCGGTGATATAGGAAATATTGTCCTGTAACTGGAAAGTTGAATACTGAAGTCTGTTATTGGGTGTAAAAGGTTCGAAACCCATAGATATATAGGTAGTTGTGGCGTTCTGGATTTCAACCAGCGGAAAAAAGTCTCCCCTTGAGCCACGATCTTCGTTTTGGTAAGTATAACCGGCAATAAAATTATTCGATACCTTACCAAAAGTTGAGTTTAACTCGCCAATTACCGAGTGGATCTGTTCGTACTGAATATAGTTGGTATTCTGGTAGTTTAATGCCTGAGTATTACTTCTGCGGTTTCCGAAACCAAGCGACGAACTGTTGCTGGCAAGCACATCCGACTGAGAATCGAGCCAGTTGTAACGAACACTCAGTTTGTGGTTTTCGTTAATATTATAGTCGATTTTAAATAATGCCTTGTTGCTTTCGGTTTCGTTGTTGTAGCCTTCGTATGGCCCTGTAACATAGTTGAATTTATCTTTCATGAAAGCGCTTAACTGATCCAAATCGGTGCGTAAAACCCTGGTAATATTTCCTCCCACAGTTTGAGTACCATCGTTGGCAACAAACGAAGTCCCGGGACGGGCATCACGTTCGAACTCAACATTGGCAAAAAAGAAAAGTTTGTTTTTGATAATTGGCCCACCAAGGCTTGCGCCATACTGCTTTACATTGAAGTTTGTTGAAAGCACATCTTTCCCGTAAGCTTTGTCGCCAATCATGTTTTCGTTACGGTTGGTGTAAAATGCCGATCCTTTAAATTCGTTGGTACCACTGCGGGTAACTGCGTTTACGCCTGCACCCACAAAGCCTGCCTGACGAACATCGTAAGGGGCTATATTTACCTGGATTTCTTCGATTGCATCAAGCGAAACCGGCGTTGAACCCGTTCTTCCACCAGGTTGATCAGCCAATCCAAAGCTGTTGTTAAAAATCGAACCGTCGATGGTTATGTTGTTAAAACGGGCATCAGATCCAACAAATGAACGGCCTGAAGCTTGCGGAGTAAGCCTTGTAAAATCGTTAATCGAACGGTTGATAGTAGGCAAAGCATCAATGGCTTCACGGGTAATTGATGTAGCGGCGCCTGTTCGCGACGAGCTGAATACAGCGCTCTTGCGGCCGGTAACCATTACTTCATCAACTTCGATAACCGAAGTCGAAAGCTTAACATTAAAACTGGCCGATGAACCCAAATTAAGGTTAATGTTGTTGTAAGTAGCTTTCTGGTAGCCAACAAAATTAACTGTAATTGTGTAAGGGCCCCCAATTCTCATCGACTGGATTGAAAACTGACCTTCGGCATTGGTAATAGTTCCATACTGGGTCCCTGATGGGTTGTGAACTGCCACAACTGTAGCTCCCGGTAATTTTTCACCATCGGTACCGGTAACGATACCAGTTATTCCCGATGTTGTAACCTGCGAAAAAACGGTCGTTCCTGTTAGGAAAACCATTAAAAACGACAATAAAATTTTCTTCATTTTCTTCATAGTATTATTTTAAAAATTAATTTGTAACCTATATAACAAAATTATTGTAATGCCTTGAAATACAGTTAGTTGAAATAATAACTAAAAGTGTTTAAAAATAGCATTTCAGAAATACATAAATCAAGACATTTGTTTTGTTGCCAAATAAAAATATTAACAACCAAGCCAGGCTTAATCAATTGAAATATAGATTATTAATACACCAAACTGGTGTTATTAACATTTAATGTGAAAAAAATTAAAATGATAAATACGCTGAAAATTCACCCACTTGCGATTTTCCATTTTTTATCGCGCCTAAACAGTTGCCATTTACTTTTAAAATTACATCGCTTAACAATTCAGACTAAAAACGGTTTTTTGCAAATGAATTTCTATTTTTACCGCCAGTTTCGAACAGGAATTTCAGGAAGAATAAAAATGGAACAGCTACAAATTGATGAAATGTTGGAAGAGAAAGGGTTTATTGACGAACCCGTTGATCCGAAAATAAAACTGGTGGAAGAAATCAACCACCTGAAAAAAGAAAAGAACGCCGTTATTCTTAGCCATTATTATGTTGAAGCCGATCTGCAGGACATTGCCGATTATGTAGGCGACAGCCTTGGTTTGGCGCAGGCAGCCGCAAGTACCAATGCCAATTTAATTGTTTTTGTTGGCGTTCATTTTATGGCCGAAACCGCCAAAATTATTAATCCGGGCAAAAAAGTAATCCTCCCCGATTTAAAAGCAGGCTGCTCGCTTGCCGAATCGGCGCCGTCCCATAAATTTGCTGCATTTGTTGCGCAATACCCCGGCCATAAAGTAATTACCTACATCAATGCTTCGGCCGCGCTGAAAACCATGTCAGACATTGTTTGTACTTCGGCCAATGCCAAACAGATAGTTGACAGTTTTCCGAAAGACGAGAAACTGATTTTCGCCCCCGATAAGAACCTGGGAAATTACATTAACAGCATTACCGGCCGCGATATGGTTTTGTGGGACGGCGCCTGCATGGTGCACGAGCAGTATTCGGTAGAAAAAATAATCGGTTTAATTGACGAACACCCCGACGCCGAATTTATTGCCCACCCTGAATGTGAAAAACCTGTGTTGCTTGTGGCAAAATATATCGGTTCGACCACGGCGCTCCTGAATTACGTGCAAAAAAGCGATGCCCGGAAATTTATTGTGGCTACCGAAAGCGGAATCCTGCACCAAATGGTAAAAGCCTGCCCCGGGAAAATTTTTATTCCTGCTCCTGCGATTGACTCAACCTGCGGTTGCAACGACTGTTCGTACATGAAGCTGAACAGCATGCAAAAACTTTACATCTGTCTGAAACACGAATTGCCCGAAATTATTTTGCCTGCCGAAGTAATCGAAAAAGCCCGGTTGCCGATTCAACGGATGCTTGAAATTTCGAAATAAAATTCTGTAACTGTCAATCAAGTTAAGAATTTCAAATTCAATTTGAGTGTAATTGTGGCAAAGCTGAAACAGAATTGATCCCTTTTATATTTTCAACCAGCAATTTTTGTTTTGAGATTTCGATAGCTTTCAGCAATGTATTATCGATTTTTTTAATAATCGGATAAAAACCATCTTCTCCAATAATATTGCGGGCAATGTAGGCTTTCAATTGCGTATTGATGATTAATGCCGATGTTTTCAATCCATTATTATCGCGCGGAATGCCTTTTGCGGCGGCATATTTTACAAAATCCCCAAGCACATTTTTCTTATCGAGATAATTGTCAAACTCATCGGCTTTTGTAAACGATGAAAGGGTTTTTCGGTGTTCGTCGGCATAACTGTATGCAAACGAATAAATAAGCCCCTTGCGGTAAATACTGTTGTAATAATCCGAATTCCCTGAAGTATCTATCGGCACAAAAAAGTCGGGCATAATACCGCCTCCGCCATAAACAATTCTACCGCTCTTTGTCGTGTATTTTAACGAGTCGGCAAAATGGATACTATCGGCCACCAACTGTTCCATGCTGTGAAAGCGTTCGTAAATATGGTTGTAATATTGTTCGTTTCCTTCGTTGTACGAACTCTGGATACTTCGCCCGCTTGGCGTATAAAAACGGGCTACCGTTAAACGCAGCGCCGACCCGTCGGATAATGGGATTTGCTCCTGTACCAGGCCTTTTCCGAACGAGCGCCTTCCAATAATTAAACCACGGTCGTTATCCTGGATTGCCCCTGCAAAAATTTCGCTTGCCGAAGCCGAGAACTCATCGATCATCACATAAACCTGAAAATCTTTCCAGGTATTATTTCCCGATGCATTGTACGTTTTTCGGGGTTGGTTCACTCCTTCGGTATATAAAATAGGTTGGTCTTTTGCCAAAATTTCATCTACTATTTGTAATACCGTAACCAGTGAGCCCCCGGGATTTTGCCTCAAGTCGATAATTACTTTTTTAGCGCCGGAATTACTTAATTTTTTCATGCCATCCATAAACTCTTTATAGGTTTTATTGGCAAAGCGGCTTATTTTAATAAAACCTGTTTCGGCATCAATCATATACGAAACATCGATGCTGTTGATTGGAATATCGCCGCGGGTTATCTCAAATTCAAGTCGATTATTATCCCCTTTTCGAACAACTCCGACAACCACTTTTGTTCCTTTTTCGCCGCGAAGCAGACTCAGGACGGTGGCATTAACCACCTTAACGCCGGCAATAATCGAGTCGTTTACTTTAATAATCCGGTCGCCGGGCATAATTCCAACTTTACTCGAAGGGCCGCCCGAAATTACTTCAATAACCCTCACCGTATCTTCCATTATCGAAAACTGTACCCCAATGCCCGAAAATTTCCCGGTCATCTCTTCCTTCACTTCCTGCATGTCGCTCACAGGAATGTATGTGGTATGCGGATCGAGATTTTTTAAAACTTCGGGGATTGTTTTTTCAATAATACTGGCCGTATTAACACTGTCAACATAACCTTGCTTGATATATTGAAGTATCTCTGAAATTTTATTGGAATTATTGGAATTTAATCCGGAAAATCCGGTTTGACTATTTCGGTTTAAAAGATTACCGATTAAAATTCCCGCAGCAACTGAAACTGCGATTAAAAGAGGAATTATAAATGTTGTTTTTTTATTCATTTCAATATTTTTAAATGTCGCCTGATTCAACTTGTTCAACATCGATATTTGCCCGTTTTAAAAGATTTATCCCATCCTCCAACCGATAATTTTCGGTGAAAACCACCCTTTTTATCCCGGCCTGAATAATCAGTTTCGAGCATTCGATACATGGCGAAGAGGTTACGTAAAGCGTAGCGCCCAAGCTGCTGTTTCCCGACTTTGCAACCTTGGTAATTGCATTTGCTTCGGCATGTAAAACGTATGTTTTGGTTTGGTTGTCTTCGTCTTCACACTCATTTTCAAACCCTGAGGGTGTGCCGTTGTAACCATCAGAAATAATCATTTTATCTTTTACCAAAAGGGCCCCGACTTTTCGCCTTTTGCAATATGAATTCTGCGCCCAGATATCGGCCATTTTTAAATAGCGCTGATCGAGGATTTGCTGTTTTTTATTTGTCATCGTCAATTTTTTAAAAAATAGGTTCGCCTTTTATAAAAAAGATTACAAATGTAACACCGAATTGTTCATTATGGGGAAACCGGTACAAGCTGGCTACTCTTTTTAACAAACATTAAACCCACAAACAAAAAACGCCGCTAATCAGCGGCGCTTTTAATCTGTATTTTGTTTTTATTATTGCTTAATTAATAACCAAAGATCGGAATATTTCGGGAATGCCTGTCTTATTTCAGCAACTCTCCTTCGGGCATCGGCTTCGCCTTTGTACGAATTTACGCAAACCCTGTAATATCCGGTTTCGCTGTGCAGGATAATTGGGGTGAACC
The DNA here is from genome assembly GCA_947085485.1 of uncultured Prolixibacteraceae bacterium. Taxonomy (GTDB): domain Bacteria; phylum Bacteroidota; class Bacteroidia; order Bacteroidales; family Prolixibacteraceae; genus Draconibacterium. Next base: position 8,830 of record CAMTWS010000133.1, on the reverse strand, counting down.
CTTCGTTCAACAAGGTTTCGCGGAAGTTTTTTGCATTGTCCAACTGGCCAAACGAACCAAGTATAACAAAATAAGTATTTGCTTCGTTACCGCTTTTGTCCGCTGCTTCGGTAAAAGTTACCGATTCTTTGCGCAGAGAAACCGGCTTATCGGTAGTTGCAGGTTTGGCTGCATCTGTAGTTTCAGGAACAGTAAAAACCTTTGGCTGCGCATCAGGCGGTGTATATTGTGCCTGTGGCTGTTTTTTTGAAGTTTTACATGCCGAAAAAGCCATAACAACCAGGATTAAAAAAAACATTATCCGTTTCATATTATCTATTTTTTACAGTTTAATGCGGCTAAATTAGACAAATCGGTTAACACAACTACAATTAAATCCGGTAAGTTTTGCACAACCTGTTGTTTGCAACTATCAAATTTTATAGTTTTTCGAAAAGTAAAATGGTTTTTTAATACCTTCGAAATGTTCGAAAACAAAACATTAACAGAACCGTAAACATAAAGACTTAAAAAATTAATTATGAAAAGCTGGCCAACAAAAGATAAACCCCGTGATGCACATTTTGCAGGGCAATTTTACCCAGGGAATAAAAATGATATTACCCGCCAGCTTGATGAGCTTTTTGAACAAGCCAAAACCTTAGCCACAATCTCGCCCCGAAACCAATCTTTGCAGGCATTGATTGTCCCACACGCAGGATATGTTTTCAGCGGACGGGTAGCTGCTGCTGCATACCAACAAATCCCGGAAAACGCTGCTTACAAACGCGTTTTTGTGCTGGCATCAAGTCACCGGTATTCGTTTAACGGCGCGGCAGTTTACTGCAACGGTAATTACAAAACTCCTTTAGGTGAAATAAAAGTCGATACCCAACTTTCAAAAGACCTTGTAAAATCTTCCGAATTGTTTATTGAACATGCAGATGCACACGAAAACGAACACAGTCTCGAAGTTCAACTCCCATTTTTGCAGCACAAACCGGGAAACAACTTTTTGCTGGTCCCAATCATCCTTGGCACTCACGAACCCGAAATCTGTAAAAAAATTGCCGATGAATTAAAACCCTGGTTTACGGAAGAAAACCTTTGGGTAATCAGCACCGATTTTTCGCATTACCCTGAATACCAAAATGCCCTCTTAGTTGATGAATTGACCGCCACAGCCATTTGCAGCAATCAGCCCGAAAAACTGCAAAATGTTTTAAGAGAAAACAAAAAACTCAACATTAATAACCTGGCAACTTCGCTTTGCGGCTGGACATCGGTGCTCACACTGCTCTGTATCACCGAAAACCGGGAATTTACCTTTGAAAAATTATTATATCAAAATTCAGGCGATTCAAAAGATTACGGCGCTAAAAACAGGGTTGTAGGTTACTGGGCAATTGCAGTTTACGGACAAATTAATACTTTCAGAATATCTCAGGAAGAACGAAAAGAGTTGTTGGACAAAGCGAGAAATTCGATAACCACTTTTGTAAAAACAGGCCAGAAAGGTAAACCTGTCCCCCCATCTTCTGCATCAGGAATACTGAATGAAATAACAGGCGCCTTTGTAAGTGTTTACGTCGATGGCAAATTGCGCGGTTGCATCGGGGGTTTTGCACAGAAAGAAACATTGAACGACCTTGTTCAGAAAATGGCGGTTTCGGCTTCATGCGACAGAAGATTTACAGCAGTTAAACCCGAAGAACTGGAAAATATGGAGTTGGAAATTTCGGCACTTTCGCCATTGAAAAAAATCGGTTCAGTTAATGAAATCGTACTCGGAAAACATGGGATTTACATTAAAAAAGGAATTAACTCGGGGACATTTTTACCACAGGTTGCTGTAAAAACAAGCTGGACCCTGGAAGAGTTTTTAGGACATTGCTCGCTCGATAAAGCAGGTATTGGCTGGGATGGATGGAAAACCGCCGATATTTTTATTTACGAAGCAATTATTTTCAGGGAAGCATAACATTTTTTTATTTAAAAACTTCGCGCAAAACATTTAACGATTTTATCTCGCCCAAATCATCAAAGTGAAGTTGATAATAATCGGTTAAAACAGAAATCAAGGTGTCGCGCATTTTTCGTGAAATTTCGAAACCACTGATTTCGTGAATTTTTAACGTTGATAATTTCATCAAATATTCAGTGGCTTCCTTGTTGGCATAAAAAGGGTGCGAAGGCTGGAAATGAACTACCGCGCCTTTCTTAATATCTAACCAGCCTTCGAAACCCACGCGGCTGGTATCGGGCAAAAACCCCAGGTATTCGGTTAACCGGAACAAAAACCAGATATGAAAATTGGATGAACCGGTTTCCATTAAATCGAAATAAAGCAGCGAGCTTTTTATAAAATCATACATCTCGGGGTAACTCTCCTGCTCGTTGATTGATTTATACAATACTTCAGCAAGAAAAATCACCATAGAAGACTTTGTAATTTCAAAAGGAATATTCTGATAAACATGATGGCTCCTGAGTTCTTTTATCCGGTGCAGTTCGCGCGATTGTTTCCGGTAAGCAACAATGTCAACAAGAAAAAGAGGCTGCAACAAACTTGCCTTATTTTGCGATTTTTTACTTCGTGCGGCATTTACGAGGTAACTCTGACGCCCAAAATCGCGGGTGAAAATAGTGGCAATAACACTGCTTTCGCCATATTTTATAAAGTGCAGAACTATTCCCTCGGTCGATACATGCATTTTTCAGTTTATAAACAGCAACTTTGTAATATGTGTTTCTTCGCCATTTTCGTCGTTGCAAAACACGAGGTAAACACCGGTTTTAACCCGTCGGCCATTTAAATTACGGCCATCCCAAACCGCCTGTCCGCCCAGCGATGTGGTTCGAAAAACAAGGTTGCCGACGATGTCGGTAATTTTTACTTCCGAGTTTTCAACCAGGTTGGTAATGGTAACCGGCCCATCGTAGGTTTCGCGCACCGGATTGGGGTAAACGTAAACACTGTCGTACGTGGCTTTCCCTTCAATGGCTTCGCCCATGTACGAAATTAAGCCTTTGTCGGTGCCAATAAAAACCTCACCGTTTTTCTGATTAATTGCAATAGAAGTGATGTTGTTAGAAAAAAGTGGGCTGTTGTTGGTTGTAAAATGCAAAATCTCACCGGTGCCGGTTTCCGAAACCAAATACACCCCTGAGTTTTTTGTTCCCAGCCATTTGCGGTTTGCGCCATCAACAGCAATGGCTGTAACAGTTTCGTTTTCCAGCAGCGGATGGTACAAGCCATCATTCAAATCAAGGCTGGGTTGCATGGCATAAAAATTATCGGTTTCCCAAATTCTTGAAGGGTTAGTGTACACTGCAACACCTTTTGATGTTCCAATCCAGATGGCGCCATCGATATCCTCGGCAATTGAATAAATATCGTTCATACGATTAAAAATCTCGTTCTGGCCATTATTAAAATAGGAGGTAACCAGCAACCTTTTTTTGCGCTCACCGGTTTTATTAACCACATAAGCATCGTGTCCACGCGGAACCACAATCCATTTATCGTCGAGCCTGTTTACCAGCACCTGCCCAATATTCCGGGAATTGGCTACCTCGGGCAGTGTAAAAGACGTCCATTTTCCATCGGGCGACAACTTATGCAGGTTTTGAGCAACCTCCGAATTGGTTATCCACAAATTTCCCTGCGAATCGAAATCCAATCCTCCAATGCGTACATACGGTTCATCGGGTTTCGCCGGTATTGCGGTTTGAAGCGGACTGTTTTTGTTTGTAAACCGGTTTATAAACCTGTCGTTACGGTATTCCAATACCCCCCCGCCCCAACTTCCTGCAAAAACATGGTTGGGATCGTTAGGATCGGCAGCAAGAGAAACCACATCAAAAAAGCCATTCATTTCAGGATAACCGGTTTTGTTATAAAACTTCCATTCTCTGTTATTAAAACGTTGAAACCGTGGTTGCTGAAAGGTATTGTTCCATGAATCGCTGCGTCCACCGGCTGCTATCCATAAATCGGCGCCATTTGCATACAGCGAAAACATTTGATTATCAATCGGGCCAACAGGAAAAATCGACTGGAAGTTATTTCCTGAAGCCCTAATCATTGCAATTTTAAAATCGGCAATAAATACGATGCCGTTTGAAGATACTGAAGCGCTTACGGGATTAACAGGCGAAACTTTTGTATCGCCCAACTGATAATAGTTGAGGACCCCCAAAACAGTATTGTTATTATCGACAAGATAAACTGCTTCCCGACTTGTAATTACCAGATAATTACCACTGTTTTGCATATCGCTGACATATCGAATCTGAGGAAGATACTCATTCCATTTATCCCCTGCGAGACGGTACATTTTGTCCTGTGAATATTCATCGGGTGTAAAATTGGCAATAATGCTGCCTACATGAAAAGACAAAAAACTAAATTTTTCAGTATAAGGCGGTATATCCTGAATTTGTTCCCAGTTCCGAAAATCGGCCAGATTTGTGCCGGCCAAAACCGCTTTTAAGATTCCCTTATTAGTTGCTGCATACAAATATTTACCATCTGTTTCAATATCGTTCACTTCCAGCATAGTTCCACTTTCACCAATCAGGTAGGTATCTTTTATCTCCTGCTTTTTCAGGTTAACAACCACAATTCCGAACCCGCTTGATAAATATGCTTCATCGCCGATAAAACTAATGTTATTAATGGATTTATCGCTTGCAAGTTGCTTTCGTTTAATATCAGAAAGGTTAACAACCCTGGTTTTGTAAACCAGGTCGATATTGCTGTTATTGTACGCAACAACCAAAACATCGTTTGCAGCATTGTATGCAATGGTCTTGATTCCAAAGTCCGAAAGCTTCATTATTTCTGAAACTTTACCGACACTGTTGTCCTGTAAATCGTAATAAAACAATCCGCCGCTTGTAGCACAAAAAACCTTGTTGGGCGCTACCGCAATTTTTGTGGCTTCAGTGTATGAAAGATAATCGAGCCAGCTACCCTGCTTCCGCTGTGCATTGCTTTCCAGTAAAAGAAAAACAGATATAATCAGAAGTAAGTATTTTAACATGAAATCAGGTTTTTAATCTATTATAAACTCTTTAAATATGATACCAGTTTTTCGGCTGCCCTACCGCGGTGGCCGATTTTATTCTTATCAGTTAAATTCATTTCGGCAAAAGTTTGCGAAAAACCTTTAGGTTGAAAAATGGGGTCGTACCCAAAGCCCGAACCACCTCTTTTTTCGGTAAGGATTTCGCCATCAACAAAGCCTTCGAACTGTTTTTCGGCGCCGTCAATTACCAGCGATATTATAGTTCTAAAACGTGCATTGCGGTTTTTTATTTTGAATAGCCCGGCAAGCGCTTTATCCATGTTTGCATCGGCGCTTTTTTCTTCGCCTGCATAACGTGCAGAATATACACCTGGTTCGCCATTTAATGCTTCAATTTCAAGTCCGGTATCGTCGGCAAAACAGTTGTAACCAAATTTATTATAAACATAAAATGCTTTTTGACTGGCATTTCCCTCCAGTGTTTCCTGCTCTTCCGGTATATCTTCATCGCATCCAATCTCCTTTAGACTTAGCAGTTTAATCCTATCGCCCAAAATAGCCTGTAATTCCGCGAGTTTATGCTTGTTGTTTGTTGCAAATACCAGTTCCATATTATTGAATTTTGGGTAAAAATAGCGAAAAAGAGTTGGGTTTTGTTTTGAAAGTTTTAAATTGATATTATTCGCAGGTACAGGAGTGCAGGCTGTCAACAATCTGACTGAGTACCTCGTACTTTAAAAAATAGAAAGTATTTTTTCCGTCGCGTTTGGCACAAAGTACGCCTTTGTCTTTTAAAATCCCCAGATGGTGCGATGTGGTTGATTGCTCAATCCCTAACAATTCGTGAATTTCGGTAACGGTTAATTTTTTCCCGCCTTCAAGGTGTTTAAGAATGGCTATTCGCATGGGGTGGGCCATCGCTCTTAGCATATTTGCGGCCATTTCGAGCTTTTCAGTATCTAACTCCTTGATTTTTAACATAGTTGGAAATTTTATAAATGCAAATATATAAATATTTAAGATTAATGCTATCCATACAATTTAATTTAAAACTATTTTGAATAAGACGACTTTTTTATGCTTTTTTTAGACAATTTTTTCCGTTTTTCACCGAAATTATTCTATGTTCGTTTTTAAATTAAAAAGAGAGGTTTCTCAGGTAAATGACAACGATAAATAAAATTAAATCGCCCATTGAGCAGGAACTCAAAGATTTTGAACCTTACTTTAAAAAATCGTTGCAAAGCGATGTGCCCCTTTTAGCCACCATTTTAAATTTTTTGTACCGGACCAAGGGAAAACAGCTCCGTCCAATTTTTGTTTTTCTGTCGGCGAAATTGCATGGCGAAACCAATGGATATTCTCAACTGGCTGCCTGCTCTGTTGAGTTGCTGCATACGGCAACCCTGATTCACGACGATGTGGTTGACGAATCGTACGAGCGACGCGGAACTTTCTCGATAAATGCACTTTGGCGCAATAAACTTGCCGTTTTGGTTGGTGATTACATTCTTGCCAAAGGGCTTCAACTTCAGCTTGAACATAAAAAATACAATTTTCTCCATCTGATTTCCCGTGCCGTTCAGGATATGGCCGAGGGAGAAATCCTGCAAATGAAAAAAAGCCGGAAACTGGATATTACCGACGACACTTATTTCGAAATCATCCGGAAAAAAACTGCATCATTGATTGCTACAAGTATGGCCATTGGCGCTGCATCGGCTACCAGCGATAATGAAATAGTAGAAAAAATGTACCGGATCGGGCAGGATGTCGGAATTGCCTTTCAGATTAAAGACGATATTTTTGATTACCAGGCAAAGGGAATTATAGGCAAACCCACAGGAAACGATATCAAGGAAAAGAAAATAACACTGCCGCTGCTGTTTGTTTTAAATAACTCAAAATCATCGGAACGAAAACGGATTTTAGGATTAATCAAAAACAAAAACAAAAATTCCGCTGTCGTAAAAGAGCTTATTCAAATGGTTACCGAAAAAGGGGGACTTGAATATGCCGAACAAAAAATGAACGAATTCAAGGAAAAAGCCATCGAGGGATTAATGGAATTTAACGATTGCCAAGCCCGCCAGTCGTTGATTGAATTGATGGAGTTTATTACTACAAGGAAGAATTAGAAGGCAGCCCCCTCTGGCTCCCCCAAGGGGGAGAAAAAAACATAATTGACTGAATATTATTGTATATTTTTGTTCCTCCCCTCGGGGAGGTTAGGAGGGGCTTCTTCCTTACTCAATTAAAATTTTCACCACAATCTTTTTTACCAGCACCGAATCGCCGGTTGTTATTGATGGCCGGTGAACGTCTTCGGGGAAAAACAAAAAGAAATTTTCGGGTGTGGCTTTCATGTATTCGCCACCATCGAAATCGTAAAATGCAATATCTTTTTCTTCGCTGTAAGGGTCTTTTTCAGTTACTTTATCGAGCGTGGTTAATCCAATTATCTCCTCTCCTTTAATCACATACTGAATGTCGATGTATTTTTTGTGCGACTCATAAAGCGCATCAGGTTTTTGCTTTCCATAGTATTCCGCCACACTGACAAAGAGGTGTTCGCCTTCCAGTTCCTGTTTTCCCAGCGGAAGTTCTTTCAGGTTTGCCGATTTCAGGAAAAGAAATGCCTGGTCCCAATGCCGTCGATTTTTATGATAGTACATCGCAAAATTCCGCTTGTTAACCGAGGCGTCGGGTGCAACATTCCAACCACCGAGCCATTCTTTCTGTTCAAACCATGCATTTACCTCATCATCAGTCCATTTTGCAGGATCTGTTGTTTTATCGGAACAAGCCGCAGTTGCTAAAATTATCATAATAATTAAAATTAGTTTATATCTCATTGTTCAAGTTTTTTTGAATTAAACACTAAAATTAAGTTTTTAAATCAGTTTTTCGTTGTTCCGATGGCGAACTTTATCGCGCAGGGTTTTCTTTTCCATATTTTTCAGAAAAGCTTCATTCAAATCGATCCCGGTTTGATTGGCTAAACAAATCAAAACCCAAAGAATATCGGCCATTTCGTCGCCGAGAAACCCCCTCCCTGCCTCCCCCGTAAGGGGAGGAGTTTCTGAAACACGGTATGACTGGTCGCCAAATTGACGGGCAAAATGCCGCGCCAGTTCGCCTACTTCTTCGGTTAAAATGGCCATATTGGTCAGCTCGCTGAAATAGCGCACGCCAATGGTTTTTATCCAGTGGTCAACCATTTGCTGGGCTTCGGTAATTGTTATGTTCTGTTTATCCATTTGATATTGTTGTTTTTCAATTTCTTTTCCCTCCCCATTTTGGGGAGGTCAGGAGGGGCTTCTTTAGAAATCCTTATTTTTCGAATCGATAATTATGGTAACCGGGCCATCGTTTACAAGCGTAACATCCATCATTGCGCCAAACTTCCCGGTTCCCGCTTTTTTGCCCAGAGCATTTTCAATGGCAGAAACAAACTTTTCATACATCGGAATGGCAAAATCAGGTTTCGAGGCGCGAATATACGAAGGCCGATTTCCCTTTTTTGTGCTGGCATGCAATGTAAACTGGCTAACAACAATTATTTCGCCCCCGATATCTTTCACCGACAAATTCATTACCCCATTTTCATCATCGAATATTCGTAACTGTACAATTTTACTTGTTAGCCAATCAATATCCTCCTGAGAATCTGCATCCTCAATTCCAACCAAAACAAGCATCCCTGTTTTAATCGACGAAATAATTACACCCTCAACTTTCACCGATGCTTCCGAAACCCGCTGAATTACAATCCGCATACAATCAATTTTTTCGATTGCTAATTTAAAAAAATGATT
>CAMTWS010000132.1:0-17691 GCA_947085485.1 uncultured Prolixibacteraceae bacterium | reverse complement strand
TGTGCCTTCAAAAATCAGTTCGCCACCTTTGTCGCCACCTTCGGGCCCAAGATCGATAACCCAATCGGCAGACTTGATAATTTCAAGGTTGTGTTCAATAATTATTATTGAATGACCACGTGATATAAGTGCATTAAACGAATCGAGCAGCTTGCGGATGTCATGAAAATGAAGCCCGGTGGTTGGTTCATCGAAAACAAAAAGGGTGGGAGAGTCCTTTTCGAGGGCAAGGAACGAAGCAAGTTTTACCCGTTGGCTTTCTCCGCCTGAAAGCGTGCTCGATGACTGGCCAAGTTTTATGTAACCCAATCCTACATCCTGAAGTGGTTTCAGTCGTTTTGTGATTTTTTTCTCAGTCGAACTTTTTCCCTGAGAAAACATTTCAATGGCCTGATTTACTGTTAAATTCAGAATGTCGTCGATATTTTTTTCACGGTAACGAACATCAAGAATATCTTCTTTGAAGCGTTTCCCGTTGCAACTTTCACAAATCAGAAAAACGTCGGCCAGAAACTGCATTTCCACTTTAATGGTCCCCTCGCCCTGACATTCATCACAGCGACCTCCATCGACATTAAACGAAAAGTGTGAAGGTTTTAAACCCTGCATTTTGGCCGATTGCTGTTCGGAATACAATTTTCGTATTTCGTCGTAGGCTTTTAAATAAGTAACCGGATTCGAGCGCGATGATTTGCCGATTGGATTCTGGTCGATATATTCAAGGGCAGTTATTTGCTTGTAATCGCCCAGAATTGCATCATGGTGGCCGGTGCGTTCGCCATAACCTCCCAGTATTTTTGTAAGTGAAGGCGAAAGAATTTTAGAAACCAGTGACGATTTTCCTGAACCGCTCACCCCGGTTACAACAGTTAAAACATTGAGTGGAAATTTAACTGTTAAATTTTTCAGGTTATTTTCCCGGGCGCCCAAAACTTCGATAAAATTGGTCCATTTCCTGCGATGCTTCGGCACCTCAATTTTTTCTGAGCCTGTTAAATATTTTGTTGTCAGACTTTCTGGTTTTTTATGAAGTTCAGTGTGGTTTCCCTGGAAAACAACTTCTCCGCCATGCACCCCGGCAAATGGCCCAATGTCAATGATTTCGTCGGCAGCCCTGATGATTTCTTCATCGTGTTCGACCACCAAAACAGTATTGCCAATTTTCTGAAGCTGGCGCAAAACTTTGATTAACCGTCCTGAATCGCGTGAGTGCAAACCAATGCTGGGTTCATCTAAAATGTATAACGAGCCAACCAGGCTGCTTCCTAACGAAGTGGCCAAATTTATCCGCTGCGATTCGCCTCCCGAAAGTGTTGATGAAAGCCGGTTTAAGGTTAAGTAGCCCAATCCCACATCGCAAAGAAAATTCAAACGGCTTGTAATTTCTATTAAAATCCGTTTGGCAATTTCCAGGTCATGATTGTTTAATTTGATTTCTATAAAAAATTTCTTTAGTTCCGAAACCGGCATTAAAACCAGTTCCTGTAAAGATTTTTCTGCAATTTTTACAAAACCGGCCTCTTTTTTTAACCGGCTGCCCTTACATTCGGGGCAGGTAGTTTTTCCGCGATACCGCGAAAGCATTACACAGTATTGAATTTTGTAGCTGTTTTCCTCCAGCATTTTGAAAAACTGATTAAGTCCCTGGAAATATTTGTTGCCTGTCCAAACTAAAAATCTCTGTGCATCGGTCAATTCATAGAAAGGTTTGTGGATCGGGAAGTTGAATTTTTCGGCAGAATAAACAAGTTCGTCTTTCCATTCGCTCAACTTTTCCCCTTTCCAACAGGCAATTGCATCCAGGTAAACCGACAGTGATTTGTTGGGGATAACCAGGTCTTCGTCAATACCGATTACTTTTCCGTAACCCTCACATGCGGGGCAAGCGCCAATAGGGTTGTTAAAACTAAACATGTGCACCGAGGGTTCTTCAAACTCCATCCCATCGGCTTCAAAAAGATTTGAAAACGAGCGGCTGACAATTTCATCACCTAAAAATGCCTTTATTGCACATTCTCCATGTCCTTCAAAAAATGCAGTTTGAACCGAATCGGCCATTCTGCTTTGTGCATCTTCATCCAAATCAACCGAAACCCTGTCGATAACAATATTACAAGGGCCTTTACAAAACTTATCGGCGCCGGCTTTTACAAGTTCATCGATTTTCAATATTTCGTTGTTGGTTTCCAACCGGGTAAAACCTTGTTGCATCAGCAATTCTGCTTCCTGCAAAATGGTTCGTCCGTTTTTGGGAACCAAAGGGGCGGCAATTATTATCCGGGTTTCTTTGGCAAAAGAATTAATGTAGTCTAAAACATCGGAGACCCTTTCGCGTTTTACAATTTCACCGGTCGCCGGCGAAATAGTTTTTCCAATACGGGCATAAAACAGCTTCAGGTAATCATAAACCTCGGTCGAAGTCCCAACAGTAGATCGCGGATTGCGGGTGTTAACCTTTTGTTCGATGGCAATTGCAGGTGGAATTCCCTTAATAAAATCGACCTCAGGTTTGTTTATCCGTCCTAAAAACTGACGGGCATACGACGAAAGACTCTCAACATATCGACGCTGTCCCTCGGCAAAAAGCGTGTCAAACGCCAGCGATGACTTTCCTGAACCCGAAACTCCGGTAACAACAATAAACTTGTTTAATGGAATTTTCAGGCTGATATTCTTTAAATTGTGAACCCTGGCATGTTGAATTTCAATGAATTTCGATGTTTTTTGATTTGGCATATTTATTGAACAGCGTAATTTTCTGTAAAAAATTTGTATTTATAAGTAAAAAGTCTCATTTTTACGCAAGCAAAATTAATAATTAGTTTCACTTCAAATAAAAAAGGTCGCCTATAGGAAAAATTTACTTTTTGTTTAAACTTAAATAGAAGGTAATGTCTAAAGAAAATTTACTGAACGACAATGAGCTTGTTCAGCGATTTATAGCAGGTGATCTAAATTCATTGGAAATTTTAATTAAACGGCATAAGGGCAGGGTGTTTTCTTACATTCTGCTGATTGTAAAAAAACAGGAACTTGCAGAGGACATTTTCCAGGAAACTTTTATTAAAGTAATCCGGTCTTTGAAAAAGGGAAAATATACGGAAAACGGGAAGTTTGTTTCGTGGGTTTTACGTATTTCCCATAACCTGATAATCGATCATTTTAGAAAGGAAAAGTTAAAAGGAAAAGTTTCGAATGACAGTTTGGATATCGATATTTTTAACTCCCAAAAATTTTCGGAAGATACAATCGAAGATCAAATGATTACTACCCAGATTTTGAGCGAGGTAAAAGATTTGATCCAGGAATTGCCCGAAGATCAGCAGCAGGTTATTATTATGCGGCATTACCTTGACCTCAGTTTTAAGGAAATTGCCGAACAAACAGAAGTGAGCATTAACACAGCTTTGGGCAGAATGCGTTACGCGCTGATTAATTTGCGAAAACTGGTTGAAAAAAAGAATTTGATTCTCACCAGGTTTTAACCATTGTTAACACAATAAAAATCAGTACGTGGCGTTTTTAAAGAAATGAAAATCTTAAAAGTGCCTATGAGAAATTACTCTACCTTGATTTACTTTGTTAATAGTTATCAATCAGAGTCGGGATCAGACGATGATCATTTGGTTGATGAAGATTTTAACAGTTTTTTAGCAGCGATTCCTGGGGCTGAAAATATGCCATCGGATCTGGTAATCGGGAACATTCTGAATTTTGCCCGCTCTTATGAAGCATATAAAACAGCGGATGCGGGTTATGTGGAAATGAATTTGAACTAAAAAAACGAGCTGCTTAAATTAAGGCAGCTCATTTTTTTTCTGCTTTTTCAAAGACTACCTTAAAACCAGGCATCCCAATATCCAGGCAACTATAGAACCTGTCAGAACTCCCATTTTTGCTGCATCGATTAATGTTTGGCCGGTAAATGCCAGACTGTTGATAAACAGCGACATGGTAAATTCAAGCCCACCTAAAATTGAAATTCCGCACACCCTTTTGAAGGGTGCTTTATTTGGTAATACTGATATTTTAAATTTGATTACCACAAATGAAAATAGAAAAATTCCAAAGGCTTTCCCCAAAATCATACTTAAAGCAATATTTGTTGAAAGGTTTAAATAAATTGATTTTCTATTGTTTTTGAAAAAATAATGTTTTAATTTTATGATGTCAATTTAATATCATATTAATTTAAATTTAATGTCATGGAAAAACAGTACAAAGGGTTATCAGGCTACATGTTCATTTTTTTTGAACTGATTATTTTAGCGCTAATAGTTTTCGGTTTTATGAGAGGGATGATTGTTCCTTCAGCAATATTGGTTGTTGCGTTTATTCTGATTGCAATTGGTTTTACAGTAGTCGATCCAAATCAAAGTTGCGTTATGGTATTATTTGGAGCGTACAAAGGAACCATTAAAACCAACGGGTTTTATTGGGTAAATCCATTCTTTGTCAGAAAGAAGATTTCGTTAAGGGCAAGAAATTTTGACAGTGAAACCATTAAAGTAAACGACAAACTGGGCAACCCGATAATGATTGGGCTGGTTTTGGTTTGGCGGGTGCAGGAAACTTATAAAGCTGCTTTTGGAGTCGATGAATTTGAACATTTTGTTGTAGTTCAAAGTGAAGCTGCCTTGCGAAAACTGGCTGGTTTATATCCTTACGATAATATTGAGGATGAATCGGCAAAAGTTACATTGCGCGACGGTACCGAGGAAGTGAATAATGAACTGGAGCGCGAGATTATTGAAAGGCTTGATATTGCTGGTATTGAAGTGATAGAAGCCCGCATTAATCATATTGCTTATGCTCAGGAAATTGCCCAGGCCATGTTAAAACGCCAGCAGGCAACGGCAATTGTCGCCGCCCGTTTCAAAATTGTTGAAGGTGCTGTAAGTATGGTTGAAATGGCACTTGAACAGTTAAGTCAGAAAAACATAGTTGATTTGGATGATGATAAGAAAGCTACAATGGTTAGTAATCTGATGGTTGTGCTTTGCGGAGACAAAGATGTAACCCCAGTGGTTAATACTGGTTCTATTTATTAAAAATGGAAAAGGTTCTTTTTAAAGAAGAACAGCGTTTTAATCAATGGTGGCTTTGGCTTCTGATAATTTTATCAGCATTAATTACAACCGTTCCCTTTATGATTGGAATTTATACACAGGAGGTTTTGGGAAAACCCTGGGGAAATAATCCGGGAAGTACCGGGCTGCTGGTTTTTGTTTTGGTTCTCGACCTGGTAATAATGCTGGGTATTATTTGGCTGTTTCTGAAAATGTCGCTTCAGGTTGAAATCAGGGAAGGAGGCTTACACTATAAATTTCCTCCGTTGTTGGTTAAATGGAAAATCATTGCAAAAGAAGAAATTGAGAGTTTTATAGTCCGCACTTACCGCCCGGTTTCGGAATTTGGCGGTTGGGGAATAAAGGGAAGCAGCAGGAAAAAAGCCTACAATGTGAGCGGAAATATCGGGTTGGAGTTGGTTTTGAAAAATGGCAGGAAAGTGCTGTTTGGAACACAAAAAAGCCAGGCAATTAAATATGCAATGGAGAAAATGATGGATGGTGAAAGATTGAAAAAAGATGGCTAAGAAAAAATCATTTGTACTTCGGATAAACCAGGAAATGATGGATGCGGTCGAAAAGTGGGCTGCTGATGATTTCCGGAGCGCTAACGGCCAGTTGGAGTGGATAATTTATAATGCTTTAAAAAATGCAAAACGACTAAAGAAGGACATTGAGGTGGAAGATTTGCAATAATGTTTAATGAATAAAATTGCCCCTATATATTTTTTGCAATTTCATAACTAAAATAAATTAAACAATGAATCAAAAAAACTACACCTGCCCGAAATGTGGAAACCGTAAGGCAGACATTGATCAAATCAGAACAACCGGATCAGGATTTACGCGGTATTTTAACATTCAAAACCGCAGATTTTATGCGTTGTCGTGTTCAAAGTGCGGATTTACTGAATTGTACAAAGAAGGTAAATCAGGCGGGGCAAGTAATGTGCTCGATTTTATAACAGGCTAAAATCTTGTGATTTACAGCATGTTTTAAATAATTTCAGATTTAAAGACTAATTTAATCGGCTTAAGTAAACCAGTTAAATCTATAAAATATGAATAAGATTAATTCACGTCGCGATTTTCTACATAAGGCGACTTCAGCAACAGCACTTATCATGGCCGGAGGAATCCTGCCGGGTTTCAGGGCCGAAAGTTACCGCCGCATTGTTGGTGCCAATGAAAAAATCCGCGCTTCGGTTATGGGGGTTAACTCACGCGGAAATGCACTTGCACAGAATCTTGCCTTTCAGAAAGAATGTGATGTAATTCATATTTGCGATGTCGATTCGCGGGTTATTGAAAAGTGTATTTCGTCGGTCGAAAAAATTCAGAATACAAAACCGCAGGGTTTTGAAGATTTTAGAAAATCGCTGGAAAGTAAAGATGTAGATTTGATGGTAATTGCCGCTCCCGATCATTGGCACGCTCCAGCCGCATTACTAGCCATGCAGGCCGGCAAACATGTTTATTTGGAAAAACCGTGCAGCCACAATCCCAACGAGGGAGAAATGCTTGTCAACGCTGCTGTCCGGTATAAAAAATCAATCCAAATGGGTAACCAGCGCCGTTCGTGGCCAAATGTTATTCAGGCGATTGAGGAATTGAAAAGCGGGATTATCGGCAGGCCATATTTTGGAAAAGGATGGTACACAAACAACCGTGAATCGATTGGAATAGGAAAAGAAGTTGCGGTTCCAGGAGGTTTAAACTGGGATTTGTGGCAGGGCCCGGCGCCGCGAAAAGCCTACAAAGACAATATTGTTCATTACAACTGGCACTGGTTCTGGCATTGGGGAACAGGCGAGGCGCTGAACAACGGTACGCACATGATCGACCTGCTGCGTTGGGGACTTGGAGTTGATTATCCGGTTAAAGTAAGCTCAAACGGTGGTCGTTTTCATTATAAAGATGATTGGGAAACACCCGATACGCAGGTAATTAATCTCGATTTTAAGGAAAATGTTTCGATGACCTGGGAAGGCCGGAGTTGTAATGGGCGGCACATCGAAGGAAGTTCGGTTGGTGTTGAATTTTATGGGGAAAATGGTTCAATTGTTATTTCAGGCGGAAACGAATATAAAATTTACGATTTGAAAAATAAACTGGTAAAGGAGGTAAAAGACTCCAAAGAAATCGACCCACGCGATGCCGCCAACCCTGCCGGACATTTGGATGCCCTGCACATTCGCAATCTTTTCAGTAATATTTATAATGGCGAAACATTGAAATCGGATATCGACTCCGGGCATAAAAGCACTTTGCTGGTGCAACTCGGAAACATTTCGCAGCGGGTTGGCCATTCGCTTGAAATAAACCCGGAAAACGGACATATTATTGGCGATAAGGAAGCTCAAAAACTCTGGTCGCGCGAGTATGAAAAAGGATGGGAAATGAAATTGTAAGCAAAATGGAATCAAGAAGAAAATTTATAAAAACAGCCGGTGCCGGAATTACAGCTTCCTTTGTTGCCCCAAATATTCTGGTCTCTTCAGTTTCAGCCGAAAAGCCAATCCGTATTGGAATAATTGGCGCCGAAAATTCACACACCGCCGGATTTGGAAAACTTTTTAATATCGACAAAAAATTTCCCGGTGTTGAAGTAAAATATGTCTGGGGCGAAACCGATGCATTTGCAAAATCGGCAATGGAAAAAGGCAACATTCCAAACCAGGTAAAAGACCCCAACGAAATGCTGGGTAAAATAGATGCTTTAATTGTTGATCACAGGCATCCGAAATTTCATCTCGAACCGGCAATTCCTTTTCTAAAAGAAGGCATTCCAACTTTTATCGATAAACCGTTTTGCTACCGTGCTGTTGAAGGAAAGGATTTTCTGCAACTGGCAAAAAAGGTGGGTACACCGGTTACTTCGTACAGTTCTATTGCCCAAAGCGCTGCTACTTTCGATATAAAAGAACAGGTTGCTGCATTGGGAAAAATCAGCCAGGTTATCAGAACCGGCACTGCCGATCTGGACTCACAATATGGCGGAATTTTCTTTTACGGCATTCATATTGTTGAACCACTGATGTTTATGTTTGGTGAAGATATTCAGGAAGTCAAGGTTACACGTAACGGAAAATACGGTAATGCAGGCCTCAGATTTTCATCGGGATTATTTGCAACTTTAATTTTCAAGGAAAAAGCTTATGGTTGGGAAACATTTGTGGAAGCAGGTGACAAACTGGTTGAATTGAAATCGCGTGTTGAGGAAGCCGATCCGCCTAAAAATTATGCCGACATGGTTGAAATGTTCCGCACCGGAAAAGAACCGCGTTCGCACCAAAGCATTTTAAATGGTGTTTGTATTTTGGAAGCGCTCGAAAAATCGGGGCAAACCGAAAAATGGACAACGGTGGAATATTTAAAACTGTAATAGATTGATGAAGGGGAACAACGGTTTCAGTATTAATGGCTAAAGCCGTTTATATTCCTGATTTTTTTCACCGGGCTAAAGCCACGGTGCAAGGAAAGATTTGAATAAGAGATTAATTTTAGCCAAAAGATTTTGAATGGAATTGACTTTTACACCAGACTTTAGTCTGGTGATATAAACGTAATGAAACAACCGGCTTTAGCCATTAAAAAAAATAGAAAATGAGACAAAAATTACAAACCGGCTTTTTTAGCTTTATCTTTTTTATGATGATTTTTTCAAATGTACACGCTCAGCAAACCATTGAAGGCCTTCATTATATAACCGGTAAGCCAGTTCAGGTAAAAATTGAAAATGGGAAAATAGCTTCCATAAAAGAGGTTAAAAAACTGAATGATGAAAACGCCAGAACCTACATTGCACCCGGTTTTTTCGATAATCAGGTAAACGGTTTCGCTGGTGTATCGTTTGCTTTTGGCGAAAGCGATTTAACACCCGAAGGAATTAAATTGGCGACTAGCGAACTCTGGAAAAAGGGTGTAACAACCTATTTGCCAACACTTACAACAAACAGTCAGGAAGTTCTGGTTACAAATTTTAAACTGCTTGCCAATGCAGTTGAAGATGAAAAACTGCTGGGTTCAATTCCAGGTTTTCATCTGGAAGGACCTTACATTAATCCTGAAGATGGTTTCAGAGGCGCACACCCAAAACAGTTTGTAAGGTTACCCGATTGGAATGAGTTTATGGAAATGTATTCTGCCTCGGGTGAAAATATTTTGCAGGTTACAATTTCTCCGGAAATGGAAGGTGCACAGGATTTCATCAAAAAATGCACCGAAAAGGGAATTGTGGTTGCAGTTGGTCATCACAATGCTAACAAGGAACAACTGGATTTGGCAGTAAAAAACGGGGCAAAAATATCAACCCACCTCGGTAATGGCTGTGCCAACTTGATAAACCGGCACTACAATCCTTTCTGGCCACAATTGGCCAACGACGATTTAATGATTAGCATCATTTGTGATGGATTTCATTTGCTGCCCGAAGAAATTCAGGTTTTTTACAAGGTAAAAGGTGTTGATAAAACGATAATTACTTCAGATGTAACAAGTTACGCGGCACTTCCTCCCGGCCAGTACAAAACACAAACCGGCGAAACCATCGAACTGACTCCCGAAGGCAAACTGCACTACCCGGCGCAGCAGGTTTTGTATGGTTCGGCATCACCAATCACAAAAGGAGTTGGCTATGTAATGAAAGTTACCGGCTGTTCACTGGCTGATGCCATTCAAATGACAAGCACCAACCCGGCAAAACTCTACAACCTGACAGACCGCGGAACACTGGAAGTAGGAAAACGGGCCGATTTGGTTCTTTTTACAATTGAAGATTTTGCTGTCAATATTCAAAAAACTTTTGTGAAAGGGGAAATGGTATATAAATCAAATATTGGAAGCACCAAAAAGCAAGAATCAAAAAACAAATAATTCTCAAATAATCAATTTTTAAAAAACAAATAAAGAAACCAAAATATTCAGAAGATGAATGAAAAACAACAAAAACCAATTTATGATTTGGAGGAAAGAACATTTCAGTTTGCCAAAAAGGTAAGGTTGTGGGTGAAGAAAATCCCTAAAACAATTGAAAATATTGAGGATATAAAACAACTTATTAAAGCTTCCGGTTTTGTAGGAGCTAATTATATTGAAGCTAATGAGTCGCTTAGTAAAAAGGATTTTGCCATGCGAATCAGAATCTCACGCAAAGAAGCAAAAGAGAGCGCATACTGGATACGACTTATTCTTGAGACCAACGACAATTTGCCTGACATTGAAACCGGAAAGTACCTGTTTCAGGAAGCTACCGAACTCAAAAAAATCCTTTCATCTATTGAATTAAAATCGAAGTAGATTTGGTTTTTGTTTTTTATGTTTTGAAATTTTGTGGTTTAAATAGTTTGAGATTTTAGTTTTTTGATATTGGAATTTATTTGTTTTTTGATATTTGTACCTTGTAATTTAACTAATACATTATGGCTAAATCTATTTCTAAAAGGATATTAATCGCTCTTGCCGCCGTTGGTCCCGGCCTGTTCCTTATCGGTTACAACATTGGTACCGGCAGTGTTACAACAATGGCAAAATCGGGCGCCGAGTATGGAATGTCGTTGTTTTGGGCGTTGGTTTTATCGTGCGTTTTTACGTTTGTTTTAATGGTGGCCTACGGTAAAGTTACCCTGGTAACAGGGAAAACTGCGCTTTTAAACATAAAGTCGGAATTTAAATACGGCTGGATTCTGGCGATTTATATTTTAATCGCACTGATTATTGGCGAGTTACTCGCACTCATCGGCGTAATGGGAATCGTTGCCGATTTGCTCCAGGAAGGAATAAAAATATTGACTGGCGGTATCGTCATTTATAAATTCTGGATTATTCTGGGAGTTTCCGTCATGATGTATATCTTGTTGTGGTATGGCCGCTACAAACAATTCGAAAAAGTACTTACTGTTTTTGTAATTTTGATGGGAGTCAGTTTTATTGTTGTATTTTTTATGCTGAAACCCAATTATATGGAAATCATTCGGGGAATGGTTCCTTCGGTTCCCAACCAACCGGGCGCTTTGGGTCTGATTGCGGCAATGGCAGGTACAACCTGCTCTGCAGCGGTTTTTATTATGCGAAGCACAGTGGTGGCCGAAAAAGGATGGGGCATCGAAAATCTGAAAGCTGAGAAAAAAGATGCTTTTGTTTCGGCGGCGATGATGTTGTTTTTAAGCGGAATTATCATGGCAGTTTCGGCCGGAACGCTGCATGTGATGGGATTGCGGCTGGAAAATACAGTGGAGATGATTTCGCTTTTCGAACCGCTCGGAGGAAAACTTGCTGCACTGGTTTTAATTGTTGGTATCACCGGCGCCGGTTTGTCCACCATTTTCCCAATCGTGCTAATTGCCCCGTGGCTTATTTCAGATTACACCGGGAAACCCCGAAATCTGCATACACCTTTGTACCGTTGGTTAATACTGGTTGGGTTACTATTTGCATTTGGCTCGGTTTTTCTCGAACAACGCCCACCGGCGCTCATGATATTTTCACAGGCATTTCAGGCTTGTATTTTGCCTGCAGTGGCCATACCGATTTTAATTTTGCTGAACCGTAAAAAATTAATGAATACCTATATTGCAGGCTGGAAAATGAATTTGGGTGTTGTAGCTGTAATTCTGTTTTCATTCTTAACAACTTATTATGCCATTGTTGAATTATTTTAAAAAACGGTAAACCAACAAATATGAAACAATTTCGAAAAGATCAGCTGGTAATAAAAATCTTTGAAGATGTCAATGAATTAGGCGAAGTAGCTGCAATTTCTGTTGCAAAAAAATTGAACGGGGCAATTTACGAAAAAGGTTTTGCCAATCTGATCCTTGCTACCGGCGCTTCACAGTTTCAGTTTTTGGAAAACCTTCAAAAACAGGAAATCGACTGGAAGAAAATCACTGTTTTTCACCTCGATGAATACAAGGGAATGCCGTTTTCACATCCGGCGAGTTTCAGAAAATACCTGAAAGAACGCATTCTTGAAAAAGTTCAGCCAAAAGAAGTGTATTATTTGGAAGGTGATGCTGCAGATATTTCAGTGGAAGTTGCAAGATACGAAGAGTTACTCAGGAATCATCCAATTGATGTGGCATGCATGGGTATTGGTGAAAACGGGCACATTGCTTTTAACGACCCGCCGGTAGCCGATTTCAACGACCCGAAACTGGTTAAAGTGGTCGAACTCGATGAAGCCTGCCGCCGCCAGCAGTTGGGAGAGGGGTGGTTCCCAACTTTCGACGATGTGCCAACTTATGCACTTTCGCTGACAATTCCGGCAATTATGCGTTGCAAACACATTAGTTGCGTGGTTCCCGATGAACGAAAAGCAGAAGCGGTTTTCAATACGGTAAACGCTGAAATTTCAACAGCTTGCCCGGCAACTATTTTGAGAACCCATCAGGATACAATTTTATATTTGGATAAAAATTCGGCTGAGAAATTATAATCCGGGTGACGTGGTTTCCAAACCGCGTTTTTTTATAACCGGCGGATCGGAATCAGCCGCACCTGTTATTTTTCCTGCAAACCCTTTAAGTTTTCTTTAAATCCTCTAATGAATTTCTTTTTCAACACCGAATCACCATAAAAACAAGTATTTTTGTCTCAAATAAAATCGAAATCAATAAAATATATATTCATGAATATTAGTGCTTTACAAAAAGAACGGGCAAAATACCAGCCAAAACTACCGAAATCGTTACGTGGTGCAGTAAAACTGGTTGAAGGGGCCAAAACCGAATCGGTTTCCGACCAGAAAGAAATAGCGGAACTTTTCCCAAATACCTACGGAATGCCGTTGATTACTTTTGAAGAAGGGGGTGACCCAACTGCGAAAAAACCGGTTAATGTTGGCGTAATCCTTTCAGGGGGACAGGCTCCCGGAGGACACAATGTTATTTCGGGAATTTTCGACGGTATCAAAAAAATCAATCCTAAAAGTAAATTGTATGGTTTTCTTGGTGGCCCCGGCGGACTGGTTGATCACAAGTACGTTGAATTAACCGGAGAAATTATTGACGAATACAGGAATACCGGCGGATTCGATATTATAGGTTCGGGCCGTACCAAACTTGAAGAACACAAACAGTTTGAAAAAGGTCTGCAAATTTCGAACGATTTAGGTTTGAACGCGCTGGTAGTTATTGGCGGCGACGATTCAAATACAAATGCCTGCGTCCTGGCCGAGTATTACGCCGCAAAAAATGCCGGTGTTCAGATAATTGGTTGCCCTAAAACCATCGATGGCGACCTGAAAAACGAAATGATTGAAGCTTCGTTTGGTTTCGACACGGCTACAAAAGTTTATTCCGAGTTGATTGGAAACATCCAGCGCGATGCCAATTCGGCAAAAAAATACTGGCATTTTATCAAACTGATGGGGCGTTCTGCTTCTCATATCGGCTTGGAATGTGCCCTGAAAACCCAACCCAATATCACTTTGATTTCGGAGGAAATTGCACAGAAAAAAGAAACACTTGGCGAAGTTGTGGATTACATGGCCGGCATTATTGCCAAACGGGCCGAAAACGGCGATAATTTTGGGGTTGCCCTGATCCCGGAGGGTTTGATTGAATTCATTCCCGAAATGAAAATTCTGATTGGTGAATTGAACGACCTGCTGGCAGAAGGGACGAAAACATCCGAAATTTTCAAGCACGTAAAACGAAATTATCGCTTAGACTGGATAGCAGAAAAAATTACACCCGAGTCGGCAGCGGTATTCAAATCGCTTCCTGCAGGCATAGCCAACCAGCTTACCCTCGACCGCGATCCACACGGGAACGTGCAGGTTTCGCTTATTGAAACTGAAAAATTGTTGGGCGAAATGGTAAAAACAAAACTCGATGAGCTGAAAAAAGACGGTGATTACAGCGGTAAATTCGGTACCCAATACCACTTTTTTGGTTACGAGGGACGTTGTGCAGCGCCGTCGAATTTCGATGCCGATTACTGTTACTCGCTTGGATACACAGCCTCTTTTTTAATCTCTGAAGGAAAAACAGGGTACATGGCATCGGTGCGTAACTTAACTGCTCCGGCCGATGAATGGATTGCGGGCGGTGTGCCAATTACCATGATGATGAACATGGAAAAACGTCACGGCCACATGAAACCGGTAATTCAGAAAGCCCTGGTTGAACTTAATGGCACCCCTTACAAATACTTTGTTTCGAAACGCGGCGAATGGGCTTTCAGCACGAAATTTATCTATCCCGGGCCAATTCAGTATTTTGGCCCTACCGAAGTTTGCGACCCAACTACCGAAACATTGAAGCTCGAACAAGCATAAATTTTTTTAACACAATAAATTAGTTTTCAGACTGTTTTATATGCGTGAGAAATTTAGTTTAGCTTTGTATTGGGAATTATTAAAGTAAAAAATATTAAAAAGATGAAAAAGTTACTGGTTTTATTGTTGGCAGTGGCTGCATTAAGCGCTTGTCATAATTACAAAAAAGATGCAGAACGATTGATGATGGTCAGGGATAGTTTGCAACAGGAAACCGCTTTCAGGGATTCTTCGATTGTTGGATTCCTGAACGATTTTAGTGAGATTCAGGCTAATCTCGATTCTATTAAAAAAATCGAAAAACTTGTTACTGTCCGGTCAAACAGTGGCCGCGAACTCAATGCAAATCAAAAGAAATTGATTTTGGAAGATATTGCATTACTGAACGATTTATTGCTGAGAAACAAACAACTAACCGCCTCGTTGCAAAAAAAGCTGAAAGACGCCAACTTCAAAATTGGAAATCTGGAAGGGACAATGAAAGAATTGCAATTGATGGTTGATAACCTGGAAGCACAGACACAGGAAAAAGATTACGAAATTGTTGTACTGAAACAAGACGTAAAAAAACTGAATGTTGATATTTCTTCGCTGAATGAAAAAATAGTGGCTGTTGAATCTGAAAGCGAGCAAAAATCGCAAACAATCGAAACACAAACTGTGGCGCTGAACAAGGCCTATTATGCTTTTGGCACTATTAAAGAAATGAGGGACAACGGCATTATTGAAAAGAGTGGTGGAGTGATTGGAATGGGAAAAACACCGGTGATTAAAAAAGATTTTAACCGCGACTATTTTACCGAAATCGATATCCGGAATTTTGACTATCTGCGGTTAATGGCGAGAAAAGTGAAAGTAATTTCGGTACATCCTGCCGGTTCGTACCATATTACGGGAAAGAAATCGTCTGACACGTTGTTTATTGACAACTCATCCGAATTCTGGAAAGCATCGAAATACCTAGTGGTTATTGTAGATTAATTTTTCAATTTTTTTAAAAGCCACGCCATATTTGTGGCCAAAGTTCTTATGGTTTGCATACCTTCTTCATCATTTAAAACCTCGCCTGGATTCCTTCCAAACGCAAAATTCCAGTACGTCGAACCCGGAACAATCATTTGGTTGATGAGGAAAAAGTTGTTGATGGTTTCGAAAGCGTGAAGCGCCCCGCCCCGCCGAACGGCAATTATTCCGGCGCCAACTTTTCGTTTCAGCAGGTGGTTGTTCGACCGGGTAACATAACCGGCAACATCAATCAGCGCTTTTACTTCGGTGGTTACGTCGGCAAAGTAAACCGGCGAACCGATGATAATTCCATCGGCCGCAACCATTTTTTCAATGCAAAAATTCAGGTGATCGTTTTTTATGTGGCATTTCCCGTTTTGAATTTCCCTGCATTTTCCGCAGGCCGTACAGCCGTGAACCAATTTGTTCCCCAGTTGAATGAATTCAGTTTCAATCCCTTCATTTTGAAAAATTTCAAACATAGTATTGATGAGGATTGCCGTGTTCCCGTTTCGGCGCGGGCTTCCGTTGAATGCTATTATTTTCATTTTTAATTTGTGAATGCTTTAATGCTTTAATGCGTGAATGATGGAATGCATGAATGCAGTATTGGAATTAGTACTTGTCATTTTTATACTGATTTCTTCTTTTTTAATATTTTCAAAAAATGAAATTACGAATGTTTTTTGTACCCCGTCATTTTAATATTAGAATTGATAAGAGATAATTTGATTTTATAAATCACAACAATTCGGATTTCTCATTCATGCATTCCTGCATTCTCGCATTATTGGTTAAAAACAAACTGAATAATATTCGCGCCCATTTTCAGCGCTTTTTCGCGTGTTTCGGGCGGGTCGTTGTGAACATCGGCGTCTTCCCAGCCGTCGCCCAAATCGCATTCATAGGTGTAAAGGCAAACCATTCTGTCTTCAATAAAAATCCCGAATGCCTGCGGCGGTTTTTTGTCATGTTCATGAATTTTTGGCAACCCCTCATTAAAAGTGTATTTCTGATGAAAAATGGGGTGCGATGGAGGAAGTTCAATAAGTTCTTTTTCAGGGAACACCTTTTTTATTTCCCTTCGGAAATATTCATCTAATCCGTAGTTATCATCAACATGCAGAAAACCACCGCCTTCAAGGTAAGTTCTTAAATTTGCTGCTTCGTTCTCCGAAAAAATAATATTTCCGTGCCCGGTTGCATGAATAAACGGAAAGTTGAATATTTCGGGCGTTCCTAATTCAACAGTCGATGGTTCGGGGTAAATATTGGTTTTTAGGTTACTGTTGCAATAGGTTATAAGGTTGGGCAACGAAGTAGGATTGGCGTACCAGTCGCCTCCGCCGCTATATTTTAACAACGCTATTTTTACTCCCTGATTTTGCGAAACAGCGCCGGTAGAAACGAAACTAATTAAAAGAAAAATCAAAAACCTCATTTTTCAAATTTTTCGGAAAAATACAATCAATTGTCGAGAAAACCGGTTATTCGTTTGCTAAATTAACAATATGACAGGCAACAATTCCGGCGGTTTCGGTTCGTAATCTTGCTTTTCCGAGCGATACCACCGAAAAACCATTTTCAAGGGCAAGCTGAATTTCTCTGGGACTAAAATCTCCTTCAGGACCAATAAGTATCAGTGTATCTTTTCCTTTGATTACCAAATCTTTTAAATGTATTTTTTGAACTTCATCGCAGTATGCGATGTATTTATTTCCAGTTTTATTGCTGACAACCAATTCTTTAAATGTAGTTAAGTCGTTTAACTTTGGCAGATAAGCTTTTAACGATTGTTTCATTGCCGAAGCAAGGATTTTCTCCAGACGTTCGGGATTTACTGTTTTTCTTTCGGAATGAGAGGTGAGGAGCGGGGTTATTTCGTCGATACCAATTTCGGTGGCTTTTTCGAGGAACCATTCGAAGCGGTCGATGTTTTTTGTGGGTGCGATGGCAATGTGAAGGTGAAAATCTTTTTTCCCAAATTCCAATTTCGAATTTATGATTGAGAGACGGCATTTTTTTTGGTTTGCGTCGGCAATTTCGGATTCATAAAAACCGCCCTTTCCATCAATTACCTGAACCCGGTTGCCATTTTGCAGCCGTAACACACGAACTGCGTGTTTCGATTCGGTTTCGTCAAGAATGATTTCAGTACCGGAAATATTGGGAACGTAAAAAAGTTGCATACACGTTAGTTTAAAGTTTGAGCTTACTCCGAAAAGTCGGAAATTCAATAATTTTCATCTGTTTGACCCCTAACCCCAAAGGGGAACATCTGAAAATCATTGAATTAGGAAGTCCCCCCTTTGGGGGTTAGGGGGTCAAAGGACTTTT